>JAQVLM010000251.1 GCA_028704125.1 Opitutales bacterium | reverse complement strand
CAATGATTGCGGAGCGTCCGAGGCCAGGAGGTGGCCTCAAAACGGATCCATCCGGAATCGCAGAAGCTAACTCAACTTGATTATCATCCATGGCTAACAAAAAGATGGTCAATATCGACGGCAATACCGCTGCATCGAATATTGCTTACGCATTCAGCGAAGTCGCTGCAATTTACCCGATCACCCCGTCGTCCGACATGGGCGAATACGCCGATGCTTGGGCAGCCGCGAAGAAAAAGAACATCTTCGGAGAACCGGTTCAGGTCGTTCAGATGCAATCGGAAGCAGGTGCTGCCGGCGCATGCCATGGATCACTTGTGACTGGATCCCTGACCACTACCTTCACGGCATCACAGGGTTTGCTCCTGATGATCCCGAACATGTTCAAGATCGCCGGTGAAATGATTCCCACGGTCTTCCACGTAACCGCCCGTGCGCTCGCATGCCAGTCGCTTTCGATTTTCGGAGATCACTCTGATGTGATGGCCTGCCGCTCCACCGGATTTGGATTCATGGCATCCGCGAATGTCCAGGAAGCACAGGACATTGCAGCGATTACCCACCTGGCCTCCCTCGAATCCAAGATTCCCTTTGTTCATTTCTTCGACGGATTCCGCACATCGCACTCCATTCAGAAGATTGAGGAGGTCGACTACGAAACCCTCAAGTCGATGATGCCATGGGAAGCACTCGAAGACTTCCGCCGTCGCGGACTCTCGCCCGATCGCCCGACCCTCAAGGTTGGAGCCCAAAACCCGGATGTTTATTTCCAAGGACGCGAAACCGTTAACCGCTACTACGATGCGGCTCCCGGGATCATCAAACGCTACATGAAGCTGTATGCCGAAAAGACTGGTCGCAGCTACGCACCTTACACTTACATCGGTGATCCGAATGCGGAACGCATCATCATCGCGATGGGTTCGGCAACTGAAACCATCGACGAAACCATTCGCTTCCTCAACGCCCGCGGCGAAAAGGTCGGTGCACTTAAAGTCGTCCTCTACCGTCCGTTCTCCGTAGCCGATTTCGTGGAAGCGATTCCGGCATCGGTGAAGAAAATCGCGGTGCTCGACCGCGTCAAGGAACCAGGTGCAATCGGTGATCCACTTTACCTCGACACGGTCGCAGCCCTCAAGGGTAAGCCGATCTCGATCATCGGCGGCCGCTACGGGCTTAGCTCGAAGGAATTCACGCCTCCCATGGTAAAGGCAGTCTACGACCATCTCGCCCGCGATGGCCACCACGGCTTTTCGGTCGGGATCGAAGACGACGTCACCCACCTCTCCATCCCTGTCAAGGAACAAATCGACACTGAAGATAAGGGTGTCGTACGCTGTAAGTTCTGGGGCTATGGATCCGATGGAACCGTTGGCGCCAACAAGAATTCCATCAAAATCATCGGGGAAGGCACGGATCTCTTCGTGCAGGGATACTTCCAGTATGACTCCAACAAGTCGGGTGGTTACACCATTTCCCACCTGCGTTTCGGCAAAAACCACATTCAGTCGGAGTATCTTCTCAACAACGCCAACTTTATCGCCCTTCACTATCGCGATTACATCGGCAAATACGACATCCTCGAAGGAATCACCGAAGGCGGCACCTTCCTGCTCAATTCCAGTTGGAAACCGGAGGACGTCTTCTCGAAGCTCACTGCGGAAATGCAGAAAACCATCCGCGAAAAGAAGATCAAGGTTTACAACGTGGATGCTTCCAAGATCGCCAAAAAGGCCGGCCTCGGACAACGCATCAACACCGTTATGCAGACCGCCTTCTTCAAGCTCTCCGGAGTGCTTCCCGAAACAGAAGCGATTAGCATGATCAAGGCCTATGTTGAAAAGGCCTATAAGAAGAAGGGCAAAGAAGTCGTCCAGATGAACTGGGATGCTATCGACGCTTCGGTAGACGCCATTCAAGTGGTCCCCATTCCCGAAGGTGAAGTCGCGTGCGCTCCAATGGAGGACGTGGTTCCAGTTGATTCCGACGCATATGCGAAGGAAATCGTTGATCCTGTGCTCCGTCTCAAGGGCGATTTGCTCCCGGTCTCGAAGATGTCCTTCGATGGCACTTTGCCAACCGGCACCAAGCGTTTGGAAAAAGGTGGTCGCGCGGCCCGTGTTGCTCCTTGGCTCAAGGAACTCGTTCCCGCCAACACCATTCAAACCGACGACATCTATTTCGAATACCCGGGCAGCTGTCAGGGTTGCGGAGAAATCGGTTACATTAGCATGGTGACTCAGCTCTTCGGGGACCGCATGATTATTGCCAATGCGACCGGATGCTCCTCGATCTATGGCGGCACCTTCCCGACCACTCCCTATACCAAGGACAGCGCCGGAAAAGGCCCCTGTTGGGCAAACTCCCTGTTTGAGGACAATGCCGAGTTTGGATTCGGTATGCGACTCAGCGTTGACTCCGGTCGCAAACTCCTGGCCAACCTGCTTAAGGAAATGCTCAACGATCCGATTCCGGATTCGCTCAAGGGCTTGATCCGCGAGCGCCTCGACAACTGGTCCGTGACCACCCTCGACGCCAAGGCATCCGCTGAGATCATCAAGAAGGAAATCGACGCCCTTGTCGCCAAGGATCCTGGAAACGAGCGCTTCCGTTTGGCGGCATCCCTTAAGGATCTGCTCATCGAACGCTCGATCTGGATCTTCGGAGGAGACGGATGGGCCTACGACATCGGATTCGGCGGCCTTGACCATGTTCTCGCCAACAACCGCAACGTCAATGTCCTGATCGTTGACACCGAAGTCTACTCCAACACCGGAGGACAGGCGTCCAAGTCGACTCCACGCGGTGCAGTGGCCAAGTTTGCCGCAAACGGCAAGCAGATGGGCAAGAAGAACCTTGGCCTGATGATGGCAACCTACAATTCCTGCTACGTCGCCAGCATCAATCAGGCGGTGAACAAGGAGCAGTGCGTCAAAGCCATTATCGAAGCCGAAAGCTATCAGGGACCATCGGTCGTAATTGCCTATGCACCTTGTATTGCCCACGGATACGACCTCCGTCTGTCCATGCAGCAGGGGAAGAAAGCTTCCGATTCCGGTTACTGGCCGATGTATCGCTACAATCCGGCCAAACTCGGAACTAACGAGTCTCCACTCAGCTGGGACGCCCCGGAAGCCACGATCGAATTCGGAGAATTCAAGGAAATCGAAAACCGCTATCAGATGCTTTCCCGCTCCAATCCGGCTGAAGCTGAACGCCTCGCCGCGCTGGCCGCAAGGGACAATTCGATCCGGACCCACAACATCCTCAACCTTAAAAACTCCTGATTCAACCTATGGAACCCAATCTAAAAACCCGTTACATGGGATTGGAGCTCGCCAACCCGATTATCGTCGGCGCAAGCAAGCTCACCGCCTCAGTCGAAGGCATCCAGAAAGCCGAAGCGGCAGGTGCCGGAGCCGTGGTCTGCGCCTCGCTATTCGAGGAGCAGATCCAGCTTGAACAATGGAAGATGGAAAACGACATCGAATCCCTCAGCAATGTTGATGCTGAGATCGGTGGATTCTTCCCTTCCCTTGAGCATTCAGGCCCAAAGGAATACCTCCACTGGGTGAAGAAGGCAAAAGCCAGCGTGAAGATTCCGGTTATCGGAAGCCTCAACGCGGTGGATGAAGGATCATGGGTCGACTACGCCCAAATGATTGAAGACACCGGCGTGGACGGTCTGGAACTCAACTTCTTCCACACTCCGGGCGATTTCGAAAAGTCCGGAGCTGAAGTTGAATCAGACCAACTCCGTGTGATCGAAGCCGTTAAGGCCAAGATCCGGATTCCGCTCGCCGTCAAACTGAGCTGCTGCTACAGCAACCCGCTGCACTTCATCTCACGTGTCGATCAGCTCGGCGTGAAGGCATTCGTGCTATTCAACCGCCTGTTCGAGTCCGACATCGATACCGACGAGATCCGCCACACCACTCCTCTGAACCTGAGCAACAAGGGCGATCACAAGCTGGCCTGCCGTTACGCCGGACTGCTCTTCAAGCAGGTCAAAGCGGATGTATGCGCCAACAACGGCTTTATGTCGGGACGGGACATCATCCGGGCGATTGTCAGTGGTGCGTCTGCCGTTCAAGTGGTCAGCACCCTCTACCGGCACCGTCATGACCAGATCGAGTTGATGCTTGCCGAGATCCGCCAGTGGATGAGCCAGCAGAACCTCAGCGATCTGAACGCCATCCGAGGCAAACTCGCCGCGGTAAATGTCAATGATCGCTTCATCTACAAACGCGCACAATACGTGGACTTGATTCTGCGTTCACAGGAGCTGTTGGAATCCCCGGCACCCTGATTTAAGTAGAAGCGACCATTACCTCTTGAAAAGCGAACCCTGCACAACGGGGTTCGTTTTTTTGTGCGCCGAATGCCGAAGGTGAGAGTCTATCCGCGCCCCCATCCAGCCTCATCCAAATACCCTTGGTCGCGCCCACCCGCAATCAACTGACTCAGGATTCGTTGGCCTCATCAACACTGTGAAGGGGATCTTCCTCCTGGATTGCAAGCATCCGTTCCTGAATAACGCGTGCCGCAGCATCCACATCTTCCTCGCCCAGACTCGCCCAGTCATCGAAGCGATCGCACTTCACATAAACCCGACTGAATGGCTTGGGCAAAAAGAATCGATCCCATGATTTCAGCCTCCACGCCCGATCAAAATCCGCATTCACCAATATCACCGGGATCCGGCAAGACTTCGCGACAAACGCCGCTCCGGGCTTCACCACATAACGGGGTCCGGTCGATCCATCCGGAGCCACCCCGACACTTCCTCCGCTCCGCACCACCCGGATCAATTCCTTTACCGCCTGGGCGCCACGGTAATTTGAAGATCCGCGAACCGCTCCTATCCCGAACAAACGGAGCAGAGCCTCGGTCCATGCACCATCCCGGCTGGCACTGATCAAGCCCCATATCCGTTCTTTCCGGATATAGCGCCGGCGCACCTCCGGTATCACAAACAAGCGATTGTGCCAGAAGACATAAACCCCAGGTCCATTCAGCCGGAGCCGCGTTTCTGGATCCGCACGGAAACGCAGCGTTGCCATCCACAGCCGCATGATCAAAACGAAGGGGAACAATACCCAATAATGATAGGTTGCTTTCCTGACGGCTTTCTTCGGCTTGCTCTTCTGCTGATCCATGACCAAGCAACGCTGTCAGGATTTCAGGGATTGCACAACACAGATCAATCAACCGAAGCCTCAAGCGACGCCGGTTGAGCATGTCCGCTTTCCGGGTCCGGAGTCTCCCCCGCTGGCGTCCCGCCGGATGCTGCAGGGTCGGGCCCCGAATCCTCGGCGAGCTTGATGAGTTCTTCTTCGGGCACCTTGGATACCTTGAGGGTGAAAACCCGTTCTTCGCCGTCC
>JAQVLM010000250.1 GCA_028704125.1 Opitutales bacterium | reverse complement strand
ATTGTAGTTGTAATAGGTTACCTGCGCTTTTAAGCCCCAGTCGTTCCATGAGTGCTCAGAATGCACCGCAAATGCATAAGCATAAGTGTCATCCGCAAACACCCCATCTCCTTCCAATCGCCCAAGCTGCATTGAAACGCCCGCCTTGTAAGGATAGGAACCCTCGACTGATCGCACGGCTCTCAGGTTGATTTGTCCGCGCTCCTGGTAGTGCCCATTTGGAGCCCCAGTATCCACAATGTCGTAGGAATAACGGGCGCTGTCAGCTGAAGCCCCCTGCCAATTGTTCTCGGCACTCAAATAGAATGCCATGTCATAATTCCAGAAATCGACCGTTTGGCTGTAATGGACTCCGTAGTCCATATCATCTGCGAGCCCAACGTAATAGTGCTGGTCAAAAAACCAGGAATTGGCAGGTCCGTAAGGTCCGACTCCGAAAGGAACCCGATTCAGCCCCACTTTCAGTACACTCTCATCCTCGAATGAATAGCTACCATAAAGCGTATGCATGAAATTGTAACCGTCGTAGAATCGATACTCCATTTTCCCTCCCAGAGCCGCCTTCTGATAGTCAATATTGAGACGGAAAACATCCAATTCGAAGTTCCCTCCGCGACCACCTCTGCTTGGACGATCGCCAGAAGGATAGTCCCCGATTGTGTAGTTCGCGCGAATTGCTCCTCCAACAGTCCACTCACCTTTTTCGGCGCGGGCCGTAATGGATGAAGCATCAACGGCTTTCACCTCCTCGTTATCAAATCCACCCGCTTCCTCTTTCCGGACTAACTGCGCTCTTTCCGCTTTCAGCTTCTGTAGTTCGTCTTCCAGCTGAAGAATTCTCACTTCAATCTGATCTCTTGAAACCGGCTCACCCGACAGCCCGCCATTCAGTAACAGGACCATTACACCCAATACAACAAGACTTCTAAACATCAATCTACACTACCAAGGACTCATCTAGTTCATGTTGACACAAAACCCAACACGGAGAAACGCCAGAAGGCTGGAGTTAACCGAATCCATTCGAAACCGACACGATAGAAAGGAACACGCAACCAACAGCAACACTAGTTGATTTTGCTCAGTTGGAATTGAAAGTCAAGCCGGCAGACTCGTCACCACATCCACCCGCCTCTACCAAGGCCAGCAATACCAAGCGACGCCGTCCAACACGAGGTCGTTCGCCGATACATTCGCCACGATCCAATCCTTCTCGTCCTCACTGATCGTGAAGAAGTGGGATTGCGTCTTTGGAGCAAAGAAGCGGTATACCGGAAGCGTTCCCTCCGTGTGATGCCCAAATACGTGGAAGGCGACTCCCTCCAACTCATAAGTATCCCCGCGTGTCGCCAACAGGTTATCCCGCTCCTTCACGCTCATCGTGTAGAAGTGCGCTCCCGATGCCTTGTTATACATCCGATACACGGGCTGGCTCCCTTCATCGCTTTCACCCACGACGAAGAACGGAATCGACTCCCACAGCCACTCGGCATCCGCATCTCTCAGGTTCTCGAAACCATAGTTGTAAGTCGACCCGGATGACTCAAGAATACCGGCATACTCTGGCTTGTTCGCTGTGAAAAAGTGGGCGGAGGTCTGCTGGTTAAGAAATCGATACGTCGCAATACCCCGGTGCCGGATATAGGTTGCCCCGCAACTGCTGGTAAGCCCAAGCGCGGTCAACGCCACTTGCACCGGCCGGAAAGACTCCCGCAACGCATCGGGAAACTCCTCCCCATTGGAGGCGTAATCCCATTCCAAAGACTGTGCACCCGTTAACCAGAGCGTTCCATCCGTCTTTATCAAATAGGAACAACCGATATAGAAAGATGCATCCTGAACATTGTCCATGAATGGAACCGGCCTCCGGTAAACCTTTTTCATGTTGGCGAGCCCAAACATTCCACCCTCATTGTGTCCCATCACCCAAAGAACATGGTCCGTTGTGATATATCCGGCTTGTTTCATCCCTCCCGGCACAATCTTTCTGACGTTATCCGCAATTCTTCTCGCAATATGGGTGGATCCGGAGGCCACATCCCCAATATCGAAAAACTGAGCGTTCCCGAGCGCCCATAGCGAATGATCCTTTTTCAATAGGAACACCGTGTGGAATCCACCAACTCCAACATCCGCCACTTCGTCTTCAATCCGCGCCTTTCGCGTTTGATTGGATTGGGAATAATCCGCGTAACCAAGCTTACCTTGATAACCGATTCCGACTCCCCACAGCGCTCCGTCCCGCTTGAGAAAATAGACGGTGGATCCATCTGTGACCACCTTGACAACATCCTGATCAATAACTACCGGCTCCGTGAAACTGTCGTCATCCGGATGATTGTAGAGAATCCTACAATGGCGATTCATGCCCAGACCCCATAACCGGCCATCTGACGTCACATAGTAAGTGACACCAATCGGGTTGCTCTCGTTACTTACTCCTACGGCCACCGAAATCACATCTCTGGCCATAACAAACGGGTCCTTGCATTCACCGTCCAACGACAGATCCTGACCGAGTTCCCCGGATTCATTCACTCCAAACCCCCATAGCGTATGGTCAGTCGTAATGAAAACACCGTGCTTATAGGCCATGGAGAAATCCAATATTCCGCCATAATCTTTGGCTAGATCAGGGAGCGGAGCATGCCATCCTTCATTGGTGTTGGATGAATGGTACGCCCTGTAAATCGTCTCAGATCCCGCCCGAAGATTGAAGGCCCCACTGACGAGGAGCACGCAATAGAAAAGCGCAACAAAGACTCCCTTCTGAATCCGATACAGGGTAATTTGGGTGTTGGAGGAAGGATCGATTATTTGCTTCATATGCATCGGTATTGAAAAGTCTTTTGGTGGGCGTTTCCTCGCGTAGAGCATCGACTCATATCCACGGAATTTCGTTGGAAACCACGGATTCTCGAGGGACAAAACGCCAGCCCGACACTCAGAAGCCGCTGTTTTCCTCCCGGTCTTTCTTCCACTCCCAGGAGGTTTGCTCCACCTGATCCGTTCGCTCACTCAACTCCTGACTCGTGATATCACCCCTCAGGTGAGCGTCCCGCAAATCCTGTTTCTGAGACTCCACCAGACTATGGTGCACCAACGAACAACCCGTGAAGAGCGAAGTCGCTCCAATGAGCCCCAAAACAAGCCAACACCTGCTCATGCGGCTTGAACGATGGGTGGGTGACATGCCCTCCACTGCTTCTGATGACGAAATCATGTGCTGAATCACGCATGTTTCATGCCATTCCAATTCGTGCAAAGGGCACATTTCCAATCCGCCGGTTATCCATCGATAAGAGCGAGGCATCCACGCCAAGCACAACCACCTGGATGCAGCAAATGTGCGGTTGAAAATGCCGTTCACTGTGCCGAAGCCAGCATTGCGTCGATCACCCGCAAATTGGCGATCGCGTCATCCAACGAACCGGAATCCACCACTCCCTCTCGCATCTTCCGGCAGAAATCATCCACCATCAGAACATAAGAATCCGCAGCCGGGATCAATTCCTCAGAAGCAACATCCCCTTCAAAAACCTTGATGCGGAAATCCTCTCCGGGCCACACCACCATCCCACCACGGTCCACCCGGATCCGGCCTTTGGCACCCACAACCTCAAAACTGCAATCAAATCCCCCACGGAGACTGCATCCAAGATGACTCACCACACCGGACGGGAACTGCATCAGCCCTGCAAAAACCTCATCGACCTCACCAAACTGCCCAACCCCATGCATACGGATCGGTTCCTCTCCCGTCAGATAGCGTGCAATGCTCACGTTATAGCACCCGAGATCGAGCATCGCTCCACCTCCCAGTGCCTTGAAATAGCGAATGTCGGTCCGGGGCAGGCTGATCTCGAAATTACTCCGGATCAATTGCATCGTTCCGATACGCCCACTGTCAATGAGTGCCTTTACCCTACGGATGAGGGGATGATACCGGTACATCAATGCCTCAGCGACCATCACCCCTTCGCGCACAAACGCATCGCGGATCGCCCCTGCAGCCGGAGCATTCTCGGCGAGCGACTTCTCCACAAGAGCGGGCTTCCCGGCGAGCGCACACCGCTCGGCCCAACGACGGTGCTCACTGATCGGCAACGGAATGTAAACCGCGTCGATTTCCTTAGAATCAATCAACTCCTGATAGCTTGCGAAAACCAGCGGGATTTTGAATTCCTCCGCAAACGCCTCCGCCCGTTCCTTCGTCCGGCTCGCTATCCCACGCACCTCAACAGACGGTGCCAACTGCATCATGGCAGGGATCACCCGTGTTTTCGCTATATTGGCGGCACCCAATATTCCCCAACGGATCACAGAACGGCTCGTTTCAGTCATGCACGCCATTGTATGCCCATTTTCCCCTATTTCCAGCGCAAACCGACATTTGCATCATCTCCAAGCCCCCTCCGCGCATACGCCCGCCTTTTATCCAGGCAAGCGTGACATTTGGATTGAAAGCCTTTCACCTAACCTTTTCACTAGCCACGGTTTTATCATTCGAATCCATAGGCAGTCCCCATAGTTCAATAGGATAGAACCGCAGTTTCCTAAACTGTTAATCCGAGTTCGAGTCTCGGTGGGGGCACCATTTTTCTCCGGACCATTCGGAGTTTGGATTATCGATGAGAGGTGCCGGTTCAGCCTTGGAAAACCAGCCTCATCAGCCAGAGCGTCCCCATTCCCGCGGAGATGGTTACCAACACATTCAGGGAACGGTACGCCACAATCAGACCAACGACCCCCGGGACCAGACGCTCCGGATCATGACACAGGCTACTTCGTGCGGCCCTTGCGGACGCGCTACGCAATGTTCGCTTCCGAGCGGTTGCCAGCCTTTCTCGGGCGGGATTGTTTACCCGCCGGGTATCATTGTCGTGTTTCACTTCGTTTTCCTTTTCCTTTACTCAGTTTCCCACAACCAGGTGTTCTGGCGCGATGTGCGCTCTGTGGTTAAACTTCTTCTTTTCGAATCCAATCCCCCAGTCGGAACGCTCACGCCTTCCGCTACGGAAGAGCAGTCCTCCTCCATCTACCGGTCCATGCCGTGATCGGGACAAAATAGACACCAACCTCTGACCCAGCCGGTGGTATCGATGAAACCACCAAAATCCGTGGAATCCACGGATTATCGTTGTTTCGGATCCGCGCATTAACGCCACAAAAGATTACCTAATCCGCGATCCACAAACAACCTATGCAATTCACTCACGGGTTGGCACACCTACTGCGTGGATTCTGAATCTCCCACTCTGGCCAAAACATCACTACTTGCGGTTTGTTGAGATCGGGAAGAGTCCAATCCAATCACAAAACTATGAAAAAACTCATACGCTCATTCGCCTTGGCACTTATAATCGCCGTGCACCCCGTAAGTATTG
>JAQVLM010000249.1 GCA_028704125.1 Opitutales bacterium | reverse complement strand
ATCGATCGTAGCCAACACTCGCACTCATTTGAATCCATCTCGCTCCAAAACCATGTGGCGATTTGCGGAGCCGTTCTCCGGAGCGTCATTTCTTACGACAGCCTCATCCAACGGGGATACGGAAAAATGGAGGCGATCCGCGAACTCCAATCAGAGGGCAACCGGTACAATGCAACCATCGTTGATAACCTCCGGCGCATCGCATCGCTCGAACCCGACATCCGGACCCGACGCGTCACCATCAATCAGCTCAGGGTCGGAATGATCCTTCACGAGGATATACGGACAGATGGCGGGCTGGTCGTCGCTCCAAAAGGGTTCAAGATCACCGAACTGATCCGGCAGCTCCTTAAAAACCTGCACCTTCAGGACACAATCCCCGAATATGTCGAGGTTGTGGTCGATCCCGAGGAAGAAAAAAACGCCACCGACACACCCGAACAAGCCTGATAGCCCTGCCGCCTCACTGGCGAGGATTGCGTATTCCGGTTCCCCTGTTTATCGAGCTTAAGCTCCCGATAAACCAGGTCAGGGTCCATAAGTCGCCATCCGCATTATTCCGGATCAAAGGTGTAAGCCAAATGCTCCAAATCCGCACGGTGCCGGTCAGCTACCCATGCAGCCGTCTCATCCGTATAATAGCTGCGATAGTCTTTGCGTCCGGATGACATACGTTCGTGGGCTAATCCCGGCGCACTCACCCCAATCCGCTTGAAAATCTCTTCGTAATCCTCCTCAAGTCGCTCGTATCGCCCAATGAAGTCCACGCAACACCGCCCCTCCAGATCCACCAGATAAGACCATTCAACCGTCGAAAACGTATCCAGATGATACTGCCACGGGCGTTCCGGATCAAAAACCAGCCGCAGAAACCCTTCAAAACTTTCATCACCCTTCAACAAGTGCCGCTGCTCCCGCATGATGTGGTGGTAAGCACTCACATACCGATCCCACGGATTCCGGACAAACGAGAACTTGAAAAGACTATCAAAGAATGGTTCAGGAAGCATTTCCTTTGCGGCAATAATCCGCGCATGCCTGGGTAGTTTCGAAGCAATCCGGTGTCCGCTCACGTGACTCAGTCGACTGGCGGCAAATTGTAAAACATACCACGGATCCCGCCTCTGGATCCTCCGCAACGAACGACGGAGACTACTCCCGGCAGTCTTTGCAATATGCACAAAAAGGAAGCGATGTCTGAGGGAAAGAACCATCTCGGTGACTCAATGCGGACGATTCCAGCCCGCGGATTTGCATGAAAACCCTGAAAATGAAACAAAATACCAGAAACGCAACACCGCAATCTCACGCCACATGCAGACTCGACCTTCCATCACGCCCATTACGCGACTTTCATCGAAAATCCGGATCTGACGCATTTTCTCTATTGACCCATCTTTCAAATGCGTTTGTATCGGACTTTCTTTTCTGAAGGTCCGCCTTCACTCAAGATAACGGCTGGATAGCTCAGTTGGTAGAGCAGAGGACTGAAAATCCTTGTGTCCCCGGTTCAATTCCGGGTCTAGCCACCACTTTATAATCAAGGACTTACGTAACTGTAAGTCCTTCGTTTTTCCTGCCAACTGTCACATTTCTGTCACACATTCGACGCCCATAAGGAATATGATCTAAGCCTACCCGCGGTATCACCCGCTTTTCTACTCTCTCGTTTCCAGATTCCGTGTTATTGGATATATTCCGCAGCCACAGTGGTTCGCCGGGTTTTCTGCCATGAGTTCAAAACAACCCCGTCTAGGCATTCCACCCGATTGATGCAGGATGCTCTGAAGGCGTCGGGAACCTATTGACGCGCAGCCACACTTCTATATCGCTCTACATAGAAAGAAACCTCCACTGACATTAAGAATCGGACCGGATACCACAATACCTGGGAACGGGCCAATCAAAGGATCCGAGAGCTCGATGAGCCCTTCGGGTTCACAAAACGCTGTGTTAAGCCCACCCCCGAATCACCCGAACACCTTTACCTTGAGGTCACGGACAACCTGCAATTCACCCCAATCCGCGCCTTTCATCGACGCGAAGCGGGCCTTCCGGCTCTCTGGGAATGATTCCCGGTGTTCATCGTAGATCCCCTTCAGGAAACGCTTGGACCCGATTGCCATCCCATCACTGAAGTAGCGGACCCTACGGCGCAGCAACTCCGACACCTCCACTTTCCCGCCGCCGCGGATCACCGCATCCAGCTTTTCCAATGGGATTACGCCACGGTCCTTGTCCAGTTCGCCCTTTGGTTTAGCGCCTTTCCCAAACAGGCACAGACGATACGCCGCAATCGCTTCGGAAAAGGCACGTCCACCGTAGATAAGTCGGTATCCATTGATGGCCGACGCCTTTCCTCCCATCGCTGCGGCATAGCTGCAAAAGCGGTATTCTGCCGGATCATCCACTTGCTCAGCGCGAACCGCATTGAGGTCGATGTAGGCCGCAACGGTTGCCATTGCCCGCAGCGAAGGCTCAACCACCAGGCTCTTGAACCGCTCCATCCACAAGGTGCCACGGTTCCCATTCTGATGGTTATACCATATCGTGAAACGCTGCTTGAGCTCACGCATGAACACCGACACATCCCCCATGCGCGCCAGCAAAGCATCCCGCGCCTGCTGCGCGATCTCATCGTTGCGTTCCAGCATCTTCTCCAGCCCATCCGGTGTTATCGAATAAGGGGAAATCCGACAACCCTCATGGAACGCCCGATAACGGATCAGCAACTCCGCATCGGTCTGCGGCTTCTCATGCCGCACCCGCGCCAGGATGTGGAAATGATTCGACATGATTGAGTAGGCCAGAATGTCCACCCCGCAGAACGCCGCCTGCCGCCGCATCATCCCGATGAACATCTCCTTCTCCCCATCCTCCAGCAAATGCTCACCCAAACAACACCGACTCATCAGATGATAGACGCCATCCCGATTCTGAACCACAATTCTCTTCCTCTTCATAATTATCCTCCCCTTCAAACCACTCAAACAATCCAAAACTATCAATAAAGGCTCTGCATCTTTATCGTAATATCAAAATAGACCAAGTCAAGGTAATGGGTTTTAAATATCCCAACGGAATATGAATTGGTTCCGTCGATCCTCAATTGGAAGCGGAATAAACCAGATCGGCATCGTCGGCATCGGTTGCCTGAAGCCTGATTTCGATCGACTCACCAGGCATAATCGTCTTGTGGCCAATTGGATCCAACACAGGTAGACTGTTGGGTATCGCACAGCATGGGTATCCCAACCACGTGGGAGTCGAGAAACCGGACGCTCCCTGCCGAAAGACAAAATGCAAACCAGGAGCTTCCGCAAAAACGTCGGTTCCCATCACAGGCGCATTCCCCCAGAACGTGACCTCTCCCTGAATGATCCCCAAATCCCGCAACCCCCTGAATGCTTCATCACCGATTGAGGTCACACTTTTCGGAATCTGCAGATAGCTATCAACACTGGTGCAAAAGGCAAAAGCTTGCTTGCCAATCGTTGTGAGACCGCGATTGGAAAGCTCGATCAGGCGAATACGGTTGCACCCATAGAAAGCTTGTTCCCCTATCTCCTTAACCCCAGACCGGATCAAGACGGAACCATCCAAACCGGAACAGCCCAGAAATGCCCGGTCCGGAATACGCTCCAATCCCCCGTCAATAAACAAAGACCCGGTGAACCCTTGGCAATTTTCAAACGCTCCATCGCCCATACTGGTGACGTGAGCAGGAATCTCCAAAGTCCCAGTGAATCCCGAGCAATTAACAAAAGCATAAGAGCCAATACCGGAAAGTGAATCCGGCAGATCAAGGGATCCGGTACCCCCCCCTGCAACCTGCAAAAGCGCGATCGCCAATGGAAGCAAGATTGTCTGGCAATTGCAGTGTGCTGGATGTGGTAACTTCATTCCAGAAAGCCTGATCGCCGATTGCCCTCACCGGTTTGTCGCTGATGTATTCCGGGATTACAATGGCCCCACCGCTTCCCGTGTAACCCGTGATCATTATCGACTTCCCCAGATCCTCATAGACAAAATCACCCGAAGTATCGGCCTGAATAGAGCCAGGCACAAAACACACTAACGAACTGCATGCCACAAGCATGCCCTGCGATAATGAGGGTAGATTCATTGGAGGATGGAAGCAATAAAGATAGTGGAAGCGAAAAATCCTTGAATGGATGCACTTCGCGATTCCAGCAAGCTTTTTTACATCATCTTAACACCGATCTACAAACAGCCAAATTGCAATCTCCCACCATGATCCCATGCCGCAACTCTGGTGTTTCGGTATGCTGAATAGATTGAGCGGGAAACCCGATCCAACCCCATCAGGGCTGGCTGCGTGAAAGAATAGCGGCATAGCCGCCAGCGGACACCATATTCAAGGTGATTGGATCGCCGGCATTGACGACCCGTGTGGTTTCACCAATCAGGGTCGGCTCAGTTTGAGATTCGGGCAGATCTTCAAAGACCCGGAGCGCCCACTCGCCATCACTCAGAAAACCAAGGTTCACTTCAATCGACAAGGGAGCGGCTCCATTCAAGCCGGCGAGATACCATTCTTCGCCCGAACGCCGGGCAATCACGACGTGTTCGGCCACTTCAGCGGACAGCACCACCGTCTCATCCCATACCGTCGGTAAATCCCTGAAAAACCCCAGTCCGGGTTGGGCGCGGTAATGAGCCGGGCTGTCGCACAACACCAGCAAAGGGCTGAAATAGACCACCGTTTGGGCCAACTGGCGCGCCCGCGTGCCCACAACCTCGGCAGGCTGCGTGATCCTGAATCCAGCCTCGGTGCGATTGAGAAAACCTCCCGGTGTGAAGTCCATCGGGCCCAGCCACCCTCTAACAAAAGGAAGCGTAACAGTATGAAGCGGAGTGCATGCGTTCTCCCGGATCTTAAAATACTCGTTTCCGAGCACCCCCTCCTGCGTGATGAAATTTGGCCAGGTCCGCGCCAGCCCGGTTGGCTTGTAGGCTCCATGCAGATCGACCAGCAGATAATGCTTCGCAGCGCTCTCCAGAACCTTCCAATACCATTGCACCGTCTCCTGACTGTCACTGTTCATGAAATCGATTTTCACACCCGCGATTCCCCACTCAACGACCTGAGAGAACACTTCATCGAAACCCTGACGATCGAGATCATGCCAATCAATCCACAACAGCAGCTTCACATTACGGTCGCTGGCATAGGCCACCAATTCTGGAATATCGACATGAGCGGCGGGCTTTGTCAGATCAGCATCGGGGTGATTCATCGGCTCATACCAAAACCAATCGATGAGCTGATACTCAAAACCCATCTCACCCGCAAAATCGATGTATTCCTTGTGCGAGCGGGTATCGCCCCGAGAATTGAGCCCCTTGTAGTCGGGCTGGGTCGGATTCGTGCCTGTCCACCAGACATCCCATGCACTCACCCCCGGCTGAATCC
>JAQVLM010000248.1 GCA_028704125.1 Opitutales bacterium | reverse complement strand
AAGCGCAGCCCAACAGTCTTTCTCAGATGCATCGGGCCTGGCCAATAACAGGTTGTCCTTGATGCTGCCCGCAAAAAAGAGGCTTTCCTGCATCACCATTCCCAAACGGGACCGCAAATCACCCTGTTTTACATCCCGGATGTCGATCCCATCCAAAAGAATCGCGCCTTCATCGGGATCGTAGAAACGCATCGCCAACATCAACAGAGAGGTTTTTCCCGCGCCGCTTGGGCCGACAATCGCTACCTTTTCCCCTGCCCGGATGGTCAGGTGGATACTCCGCAGAACCGGACCTTCCTCCTCGCCTGACCCGAAAACAGGGTATTTGAAAGCGACATCCTGAAACTCCAGATGTCCCCGCACTTCGCCCAAAGCAAGCGGCTGGTCACGGTCCACTACCATCGGAGACTCCCGGAAAAAGGCAATCACGCGGTCCAGAGAGGCGATCGTTGCCATGAGAGCGGAGAAAGCCATCACCAGTCCTGTGGCCAACCCGCCCAACTGAAGCCAATACCCCCAGAAAGCCACCAGATCACCGGTTCGCAGGTTTCCCTCCGATATCCACAAAGCCCCCACAAAGAGAATCGCCAACGGGGCGACAAACCGGGTGAGGGTCTGCATGAAGTCAGTGAACAAGTTCTGCAACCAGGTCAAACGCTCGCGGCTATGCAGCAGGTCATCGCTCATCCGGCTTACCCGCCGCTCCGCATGGTCCTCCCGTGAAAACGCCTTCAGAAGCCCGTAGAGCCCGACATACTCTGTGATCGTGGCCGAAACCTGACCGGATGCATCGCGCACCTCGCGATTCCATCGTTTAAGAGAAGGCATGGCCCATGCAGTGATCGATGACACCAACACGAGCATCACCAGCGCGATAACAGCCAGCTCAACGTTGATCAGGAACATCATGGTGAAGCTGTAGATGATCATACCCGGTCCCCACACCAGGATGAAAGACAGCATCCCGGCCGAGCCACAGATCGTCTCAATATCCCCGTTCAACCGGGCATTGATCTCACCGACCTGAAAACGCTGAAAGAAGTCCACCGACAGCCGCTGTACGTGCCGGTACAGCTCGACCTGAAGGTTCCGGCAAAAGCGCATCACCGACACAAAAAAGAACACATGAAAGAAATACGCAGCCGGTAGAAACAAAACCAATAGCACCACGCCCGCTCCGATCGTCCATCCCAACTGTTCGCGCACAAACAACGCCGCATCGGATTCGATCGAGTTGATCACAAACCGGAAGAACACCGGCACCGCACATTGGGCAGCAGCGTCCACCATGCCCAGAACAAAACCGAAAACAAACAGCAACCGGCTGCCCTTCAGGAAACCGTTGATATCACGCCAGGAAAAGCGGATGTTTTGTTTGCGGCTCATTTAGTGATCGTTTTCCCGGAAGCCAATCGCCAAGCCACTCTCGGACAGGAGGATAAGCACTGATCCATCCGGGTATCCGGAACGGACCCAGCCCATGGATGCGACTAACGGGTTCACTCTCTCAGCACGATTGATCGGAAAGGGCTTGTCAAGAGTGCCACGCAATGGAAAAAATCACCCTGTTGCACCGCAGTTTGCTCCGCTCGATGGAGAAGCCCACGGCCAATACAATGATGCGATGATGGCGGATATTCAGCAGGTTGAAGCACGGGTGGTGCTTGAAGTCAGCCTTTCCAAGCTGAGGGCGAACTATCGCAAAGTGGCACGGGCGGTGGCACCACTGCAGGTGATGGCCATACTCAAAGCAAATGCCTACGGACTCGGCGTAAGAACGATCGCGCAAGCCTTGCGACAGGAGGGGGTGTTGTGGTTTGGAGTTGCCGAGTTGCGGGAAGCGGTTGAGATCGCGGACATCGGGGCACGTATCCTGTTGCTGGGCAGTGTGCTTCCAGATGAAATCCCCGCAGCGATTGCCCACGACTTCACGCTTCCGGTTTCCGATCTTGCAAGCGCCCGCCTCATCGATGCGGAAGCCAAACGCCAAGGCAAAATGGCCAAAGGCCATCTGGCCATCGATTCCGGAATGGGCAGACTCGGGATTCCGATAGCGGCCGCGGCCACTCACATTCCGGAGATCGCCGGACTCGAAAACCTGAAATGCGAGGGAATTTATTCCCATTTCCCCTTCGCATATGGAGATTCGGATTTCTCCAACCATCAGGTCACCGCGCTGCTGCATCTGATGGATGGCCTGGAGCAAAAAGGCATCCGCTTCGCACACGCGCACATTGCCAATAGCGACGGGATTCACAACATCGATGCATCCCGCCGTCCACCTTTCACGATCGCCCGCACCGGGATTAACCTGTATGGCTGTTTTGACCTCGAAGGTCGCCAGACGCTGCCCCTCGAACCGGTGCTCTCGCTGCGTTCGCGCCTCGTTGCGATACGCGATCTCCCATGGGGAGCTTCGATCGGCTATGGGCGCACCCACACGCTGAAAAAGCCGACACGGGTCGGCACAGTGGCGATTGGTTACGCCGATGGCTTGCCTCTCCAATTGAGCGACTGCGGCCATCTTTCGATCCGGGGAAAGGATTGCCCCATTCTCGGCCGCATCTCGATGGACTACACCACCATCTCACTGGATGCCATTCCCGAGGCACAAATCGGCGACGCGGTGGTTTGCCTGGACGACGCACTGCAAGTCGGTGACTGGGCCAAAGCAAAAGGAACCATTCCCTACGAGATCATCTGTTCAATCGGAAACCGGGTGAAACGGGTCTATGTCGAGTAGTCTGTACCCGGGCACCAAGCCTATCCTTTTTAATCCGGAGGGCTTCACAGCGTAAGCGCCCGTAAACCACTACGATTGATCATGCGACGACAACACCCGCTCCATGCGTTGCAAACCCTCATCCAGCATGGCCCGGGGACAGCCGAAGTTGAGCCTCAGGAATCCGGGCTGACCAAACTGAACACCGTCTGACAAACCAACTCCTCCTTTTTCAAACGCACCAGAGGCATCCGCGACATCCATGCTCCGGACATCCAACCAAGCGAGATACGTCGCATCCATTGGCCGGAGCCGTATCTGGGAATAGCGACCCAGCACCTGATAGACCCGATCCCGGTTTCCCCCGAGACACGCCAGCAAACGTTGCCTCCATGCCTCACCGAAACGATAGGCCGCCTCGCAACCCGCATAGCCGAACAGGTTGATCTCCGTAATGATTCCGCGGGCTGCCCGCTTGTAACGGTTCCGCAGCGATTCATCGGGAATCACCAGGTATGCGCAGGCCAAACCCGCGAGATTGTAGGTTTTGCTCGGAGACATCAGGATGATCGTGCGTTTAAGGATCTCGGGAGACAAGGTGCCAGCGGAGATGTGCCGACTCTCACCCAATTGAAGGTCACAATGGATCTCGTCCGAGCAAAGGATCAGGTCATGCTTCACACAAAACGCTCCGATTTGCGCGAGCTCATTTTCGGAAAAGGCCTTACCAACGGGATTCTGGGGATGACTGAGCAAAAACAAGCGGGTGCGCGGCGTCACCTTTGACTCCATCTGCTCCCAGTCGATCTCCCAACCGGAATTGTCCCCCCGGGGCAACAACGCAACCGTCAGCAGCTCGCGCTCCGCGTATCCCGGAGCCGTCAGAAAAGGAGGATACGATGGCACAAAGGTCATCACGCCGTCCCCTTTTTCCGCGAAAGCCCGGCACGCGAGATTCAGCGACGGCACCAAACCCGGGCTCCACACCAGCCAGTCCGGGGAAATGGTGAAACCATGTTGGCGTTCGAGGTATTCGCAGACAGCACGAACCGCCGACTCCGGTGGAATCGTATACCCAAACACACCGTGGGATACCCTCTCTCGTAAAGCTGCCAACACCTCGGGCGGAGACTCAAAATCCATGTCCGCTACCCAAAACGGAAGCACGTCCGTTCCCTTGAAACGATCCCACTTCAAACTGCCGGTTCCATGCCGGTTGATCTCCTTGTCGAACTCCATGGGGTTCCAATGGAGTCGATTGTCGGAATATCTCAAGCGCAAAAAAACCGGTGGAGGATCGGCATCCCAATCTTCCACCGGCAAAATGAATCCAATGCAACCGATCAGGCCTTCGGCTTGTAGATCGACAAAAGGGTTTCCGCGATATCGGATGGAGTGGGCGCCACCGCGATACCAGCGGCCTTGAGCGCGGCAATCTTGGAATCCGCACCTCCACTGCTACCGGACACGATCGCACCGGCATGCCCCATTCGCCTCCCTGCAGGAGCGGTTGTGCCGGCTATGAATGCGGCGACCGGCTTGCGCACGTGATCGCGGACATAGGCGGCGGCCTGCTCTTCGGCTGACCCACCGATCTCACCGATCATCACAATCGCTTCGGTTTCCGGATCCTCGTTGAACATCCTGAGCACATCCAAATGGCTCGTCCCGTTGATCGGGTCGCCCCCGATCCCCACACAGGTGGATTGCCCATACCCCCGGACCGTCAACTGATACATGGCCTCATAGGTCAAGGTTCCCGAACGACTCACCACCCCAATCTTTCCAGGTTTGGCGATGTATCCCGGCATAATCCCGATGTTGCACTGTCCCGGAGTCATGATACCGGGACAATTCGGGCCGATCAAACGGGACTGGCTAGCCTTCAAAGCACGCTTCACAATAGCCATATCCTTGACCGGAATCCCTTCCGTGATGCAAATGATCAGTTTGATTCCCGCATCAATTGCCTCCAGAATACCGTCCGCCGCAAATGGAGGTGGAACGAAAATCACAGATGTGTTGGCTCCTTCTTTCTGAACCGCCTCATGCACGGTGTTGAACACCGGAATCTTGTTGTCGAACAACTGACCGCCTTTTCCCGGGGTAACGGCCCCGACATAACGCGTGCCGTATGCGATGTTGTTCAGCGCATGCTTGGATCCGGCCTTACCGGTGATTCCCTGTCCCACCACGCGGGTTTCGCTGTTTACCAGAATACTCATAATGCTTCTTTTCCTTTTCGATTGGGTGATCTGGTTAAACTCAAGCCTCCTGAGCTTTCACGCGCTCCACGATTTTCCGTGCCGCGTCACTCAAACTGTCGGCTGAATCATGGACAAGACCACTTTCCTTGAGGATCTGCTTGCCCTCATTCACCTCACTGCCTTCCAAGCGGATGACAAGGGGAATCGAAATACCCACTGCCTTGGCTGCCGCAGTCACGCCCTTTGCGATCGTCGCACAGCTCATAATTCCGCCGAAGATATTGACCAGAATTCCCTTCACCTTCTTGTCGGAGAGGATGATCCTGAAAGCCTCCGTCACTTGCTCGGTAGTCGCACCACCGCCAACATCGAGGAAGTTCGACGGGTTACCCCCGAAATGCTTGATGATGTCCATCGTCGCCATCGCGAGACCGGCCCCATTGACCAGACAGGCGATATTGCCGTCCAACGCGATATAGCTCAGCCCCCACTTGGAAGCCTCAATCTCGC
>JAQVLM010000247.1 GCA_028704125.1 Opitutales bacterium | reverse complement strand
ACCAAGCTCATCAACCAATCCAGTTTCTCCATCGACACAGTCATCGGGGGGGCGGCGGAATACCGCGACATGCGCACCACCGCCGATTCGACGATCTTCAAACTCAGCCTGAGCGAGGAATTGCGCTGGCGTTTCAATGATTCCCTTCAGTTCAAACAATCGGTGAGCATTCTCGTGGAGCCGAATGACTTTTCCCGATACACCATTCGCTTCGATTCATCTGTCGAAACGCCGATCATCGGCGCACTCAATCTCGAGTTTGCTTATCGTTACGATTTTGACTCCACACTCCTTAACAAAAACGCACGCAAAAACACGCGTATCGTCACCTCTCTCGGACTGAAGTTCTAGCAAAACGATACCCATCCCATCCTATCAATGCCTTGAGGACCAAAACAGGGATTCGGACAGAAAAAACCCGCAAGCATCAGAACATCAGATCATTACAAGTCATCGGACGAAGTCTTTTTGCCATTCCAGGGCCACTCCGGTGACAACTCGAAAACTCAGCCCATCTGCGAAACACAAGATGCCTTTCCTGCAAAGCAACGGAGGGCTTTTTTTGTTGCCACATGCCGCATTTTATGAAAAATTGATATCAGAATCATACTTGAGGATCCTGTCGCCGCCAATGATTTGATTCTATTTCAATGTCCGGAGACGTAACCTTCTCCAGACTCATTCCACATAATCCTGCAACATCATGATAACAAAATCGTTCTCTTCCAAGGGTGACTCTTGTAAAGCCACCTTTTCGGTTCACGTTCCATCCGAAGTTCAACACGTCTCCATTTGTGCTGACTTCAACCATTGGACTCCAGGGTCTGACACCATGTCGAAAAACGGGATTGGCGAGTTTTCCGCCACGCTGTTTCTGGAAACCAACAAACGCTTCAGCTTCAAGTACCTTTTGGACAATGGCCTCTGGTACAATGATTCGGAAGCAGACGGCTACGACGTCAATGAGTGGGGCGATACCAATTCTGTGATCGAGACTTTCCTCCCATCGGGTTTTGCCGCAAAGAGCGCTCCAAAAGCTCCAGCTGCTCCAAAAGCTCCGGCAAAAGAAGCAAAAGCAACTCCCGTGGCAAAAGCGCCTAAGGCCGCAAAAGCCAAGGCTGCTCCAGTGAAGAATGCAGAACCCCCCAAGGCTGCTGCTCCGGTCGATAAACCGAAAGCCCCGGCCAAACCCAAGACTGCTGATAAACCCAAAGCTGCCGCAAAAAAGAAGTAACTGCGGCTGATCAGGGACATCAAACCAGGGCATCCCGGCGTCTATTCGTCGTGATGCCCTTGCTTTTCCACAGCATCAACACCAACCTACCCCAATCGTGTTCCGCTTCATCCATCCCCGCCTGCTCGCGTTTGATATAGAATGGATTCCCGATCCACACGCAGCCGGCATGCTGTATGGCATCGACACCTCCTCCCGCCATGGAGTGGAAGACGCTTTCCGCAAACTATGGGCTGAAGGAGGTGCCACAGAAGCCAATCCACACCCATTCATCAAGCTTACGTTATCCAAAATCGTTTCGATTTGCGGAATCTACCGCGAAGTCGACGATGCCGGCACGGTTCACCACAAACTTGTGACCATTCCATCGCGGGCCGACGACCCGCGCGCCACAGCAGAGCCTTCCATCCTCAAGGCATTTCTCCGATCCACCGCAGACAAACGTCCACAACTCGTTGGATTCAATTCCGCCCGTTCCGATCTTCCAATCATCCTCAACCGTTCCATCGTTCACGGTCTGAGCAGCCACGGATGGGCCATGCGGCCTGACAAACCTTGGGAAGGGATCGACTACTTCGGAGCACATAGCGACTACCACCTCGACCTCGCCGCCTTCCTGGGATGGGGAGCACAAACCCCCAGTCTTCATGAGATCGCGACGATCAGCGGCATTCCAGGCAAGATTGACATGTGCGGAAGCTCGGTCGCAGAGATGGTCCTATCCGGCCAGCTCGACAAGGTGATCGCGTATAACGAGTATGATGCCTTCACCACATTTCTCCTTTGGGCGCGAGTGGCCCATTTCACGGGACACCTCTCCGACCAAGCCTATATCCGTGAGCAGGAAGCCATTCTGGCACTCCTCAATCAGGAAATAGAGGACCACGGCAAAGACCATCTCGTCCGATACCGCGATACTTGGCTCGATATGCGGGCCAAAGTTGATTCTGACGCGCTTTCCAAAACCCCTGAAGAAGAATCCACTTGAGAAAAGTATTCCGGCTTCTTCCCGTAGCTGAAAACATGCACGTTCCGTATTCCGGAATCTCAGATTGAAGAGGAAGATGGTGGGACTATCGATGGAGTCTTTCGTCAGGCAGATGGGGAACAAAAGCGCGAGCATGGATGCTCCCGCTACTTTGGGGATCCGCTTGGCGGAGGTTGAAGATGTTCTCTCACTAGGGCACGGAGCTCACTAAGGAAGAGAAATAGGAATCAACCACTGAGAAAGATGATGGTCACTGATGATGGACTTCCCGGGAAAGCTTCGCATCCGTGTCTATCAGTGTGCATCAGTGGTTGAATATTGTTTTCATCTTCGTTCGTGGTTAACCCGCTTCTTTCAGCTTCCAAACCTTGTGGTGGGACCGTAAGTCCAAATCCATCGTCGTGGGCGAAGCTCATCCAGCGAAACCGGAACGGTTGAGCGATGTTAATACTAAGAGATTTTTACATCGCCCTGTCCTTCATCTTAACGCACTAAAAGATGCGGACCTCCTGAATAGCCAGCCGGAAGGATGATGCCCGACGAAGCCTATCTCCCCGATGCAACGATCTCACGAATGGATCGCACGCGATAGTCGCAGTCGATCCACATCTCAATTTCCGTTTCCGAGCACACCCGCATCTCCACTTTATTGGAAAGCCCCTCAACCATGACCTCGAAGTCTGAGCCCAAGCCTTTCTTCACAATCTCCAAGTCCTCAAAAATCCGGCTCAGAATATCTTTCCGGTATTGACCAGGGCGCCGGATGAACAACCCGACTGGACCGTCCACCAGCTTGAGCGACGGAGTCTCAATGTTCATTCCTACCATAAGATCACGAATCTCTTTCACCCTTTGATAGGTTCTGGTATCAGCTGAAAGATCGACAAATATCACAAAATGGGCAAACGAAACGACTGCCTCGCCCTTTCCGAGGAGGGTCCGCTTTCTATCCGCGCTTGCAAAATGGATCTCGCGAGGTTCAAATCTAAGACCTTCTGTCTTATTGACAGCCTCCGCGATCTTACTGACCCAATCGTTGAGTTCGGCATTCCGCACTTCGGCTTTGTCAGCGATACTTGCCAATGCGTATTGGATCAACAGCGCATCCGCCTTTCGCACAATCGATACTGGAGTATTGGGAACCGCAAGATTCGAATCTTCGATAAACTCAGCATTAACGGAAGAAAAACTTGAGCCCAAATCTTCCAATTGAGTCCGCATCCGAGTCCCAGCCAAGGCATTCATCGCCAAGTATCCGGAATCTTGCTCACCGGATACCATGAAAGGATTGAGAGTATACACATCCTCCGACATTCCTTCCTGCCCAACACAAGGGAAAAGGCTTACAAGAAAGACAACAAAAACTACGGGGTTCCGGATTTTCATGGACCCTTTATGATCATTCGTCACAAGGACGTCAAATCCCAAACACCCAGTTGTTTGCAGGCCATGGACTCAATCCGGATCCGCAGAATTTCCACCGCGTTCACCCTGCGATCATCGAAATGGTTGGGCCCTTTCTGCCCGTGGTGCGCCATGATCACGTCCAGACCATGCCGTTTATCGGCTGGATCTTCCACAAACTCGACATGACCGTATCCCACGATGGATCGCGCCTTTGTAGACCAATCACACGCCACTTCGCGCCGTATCACCTCAGACGGGGTCTCGATTTCGAAACACACCCTCGGGTTCTTCCTCAGAATCTCAATCTTCCGGCCCGCACGGGCGGAGTGCACATAGATCACCCCATCCTCATAGCCATAGTTCAATGGCACGACATATGGCTCGGCCCCATCCACCATCGCTAACCGGCATACCTGTGCCGAAGACAACAACTCACCGATTATCCCCTGGTCACTGACTTCGTTTTCTCTCCTGCGCATCGCGACAATCCAATTGGCGACCATGCGAAACCAATTGCGCAGTCCATGCAACACCCGATTCACAACACACCATGAGAGCCCGGAGCCAAGCGCAAGCCAGACCTCTGCGGTGTCCGGTATTTCGGTTTCTGCCATTTGCGCTCCTGGTGTTCTGCGTTACGATCAAACCATGAAGTATGGGAAATGGTTGGTAATCTTTGGACTCCTCGGATTCAGCGGATGCGTTCGCCTTCCGGATGGAATTGAGCCAGTCACAGGGTTCGATCAACAACGTTACCTCGGCAAATGGTATGAGATCGCGCGCCTGGATCACTCCTTTGAGAGGGGACTCCATCAGGTAACCGCCGAATACAGTATGCGGCCGGATGGCGGCATACGGGTGATCAATCGCGGCTGGTCTTCGGAAACCGGGGAATGGGAAGAAGCCGAAGGCCGGGCCTACTCCGTCAAAGATCCGACCACGGGATTTCTCAAAGTTTCCTTTTTTGGACCCTTCTTCGGATCTTATGTGATTTTTGAAATGGACCAGACGGACTATCAATATGCATTCGTGTGCGGACCCAACCGTTCTTACCTGTGGCTCCTGGCGCGCCAACCGGATCCCGATAAAGCCCTGATTGAACGTTTTGTTCAACGGGCGAGTGAACTCGGATTTGCCACCGACCAGCTCATCTTTGTCGATCACAGAAAACCTTAACGTCATAAACAATGAGACTCCACCCCAACTTCCCTGCCCTTCTGATTGGCCTTGAGGTGGTATCCCACAAACCCATCTCCAAGATAACATGAAACCAATCACCGGATCGTGCTTGTGCGGAAGCGTCGCGTTCGAGATATCCGCCGCTCCCTTAATGTTTCTCTATTGCCACTGCCGCTCATGTCAGAAATCCAGTGGTACCGCTCACGCCGCAAACCTCGCGTTTCCGAAAGACTCCATGAAATGGACACAGGGCGAGGACCTCATCCAGGTTTTCATTGACTCCAAAGACAATCCGGGACACCCGCGAAGCTTCTGCAGGAATTGCGGCTCACCCGTGCCAAAACGGAGCCGCAACCAACAGTTTTGGGTCGTTCCAAGCGGGTCGTTGGACTCTGATCCGGGAATGAAACCTCAGGCGAATATCTATTGGGCTGAGCATGTTCCATGGTATGTTCCATCCGATGAAATCCCGAAAAATGAGGGGGCAATAACACCGTAAGGCGAAGCAGGTCGAACCATCACGAATGCGTCCAGATGTGTCCGCAGGATGGATGAAGACGGAACGCTTACGCCTTCCGTTACCTGGGAATGCAGAATATGGGAGTCGGGAAGCTCACCCTTTCTGCTACGGAGAGATGAGGGGG
>JAQVLM010000246.1 GCA_028704125.1 Opitutales bacterium | reverse complement strand
TCTCCGGCCAATGAAGGCGTCACGCGAAGGGTGGTGAGAAACTCGCAGTTGACCGATAGGGTGGGAACTCCTCCGGTTACCATGAGTCCCGGTTGATTCCGGCGTGCCCAGTCCTCGAGGCATCCCACCAAGGTCGCGTATCCCATTACCGGGAAATTCCTCCAATACTCCATTTCCTCGGTGTAAACGTCCCGGTATATGACATAGGGGTAGGCCCGGCGAATGACCTGTTCATAGGCGGCAGGATTCTGTTCCAAATAGGTGGAGAGTTTGCCCACATACTCGTGGTAACTGAGTGCATCGATTTGGATGGAAGGATCCGATGCGGTTCCCATGGTATCCATCCAAGCTCTTTCTTTGACGGCTGACTGCTCTCCGGATGGAGCCTTCTGGAGGGTGGATGCGCAGTGTTGGACCGCTGATTTGAGGTCGCCCTCCGGTAGGTTGTCCGGCAGTGAATCGGGAAGCACTCCGAACACCAGCAGGTGGGCTGCCTTGTACCGCAATGCATCTTCATCCGTTGGCCGGGAGTGCAGAGCAGGGAGCATTGAGAAGGTCAGAATCGGAAGAAGAACCAGTGAGAAAAAGCGGGATTTGATTGGCATATGAAGATCATTTCATATCATGTCTGCCCATGCGTCAAACTCTGTTGCCTTTCTTTCTGACGATCACATGCATGGCGGCATCCACTGCGGTTTTGCAAGGTCAGCCATCCGGCGGCCCCTACGGGCCGGTGCCCCAGGTATACCCGCTTCCGGATGCCAAGATTGTGTTCTATGTTGCTCCGGATGGCGATCCATCTGCGCAAGGGACCTCGATTGATGCTCCCACGACCATTGAAAGCGCACTCAAGCGGGCGGTCACCGGGGATGCGATTGTGGTGCGTGGTGGCGTTTACCGGATCGGAGGTTTGCGTTTCAATCAAGGGCTTCTGATTCAGCCCTATTTGAATGAGCATCCGGTGTTTATGGGCACTCAGGTGGCTTCAGGCTGGACCGCTTTGCCGGACTCCCGTTGGAGCACCCGTTGGGACCGGCTTTTTCCTGCAGCACCGGCTGACTGGTGGAGAGCGGAGTACCATGTGAAAGATACCCCGCTTCACCGCTTCAACTATGACATGGTTTTTGCGGATGACAAAAGATTGGTGAGTGCAGGATCGGTCAACGAAGTGGATGCTGGTTCCTACCATATTGACTATGTGAATGGAGTGGTGACAATCGGATTGGACCCGTCGAAGCACGCGATCGAAATCACGGCGCAGGACAGCGCCATTGTCCGTACCATGCGCAGGGTCAATGGAATGGACAACGATCCGAAGGGTCCGACCATTCGTGGCATTACCTTCACCCGCTATGCGCGGTTGGCGTTGTTGGTGGAGGGAATCGAACCATGGCGTCCCATGGATCCTGCGGAGTATGGAAAGGATGTTGTCGGCACCACACTTGAGCACCTGACCTTATCGCATTGCTCGCGTGTGGCGGGTTACTTCCGGGGGGATCGTCTCACGATCCGCAATTGCCTGGTTTCGGACTGCGGAACTGAGGGCCTTTACGTGATCAACTCAGCCCATGTTCTGCTCGAGCGCAATCTGGTTACCCGGACCAACTCCCATGCACCGATTGTCGGGTACTATGCGTCGGCCGTCAAAATCTTCAACCAATCCCATCATGTGGTTTGTCGCGACAATCTCATCATCGATAATCCCCACGCCAGCGGGATCTGGTACGATGTGGGGAACAATCATGGGCAGATCCTGTCGAATTGGATCGAAACCACGAACGATGGATTTTTCTTCGAAATCTCGGAAGGAGCGGTGTGTGCGGGTAACGTCTTCGTGAACTGCACACCGGGTGTCCGCATTCTCAATAGTGCGGATGTCGGGGTTTACCAGAATACCTTCTTCAATAGTTCGCTTGAGGTGATCCGGACGCTCAGGAGTTCGGAGGCGGGTGACCATTTCGGATGGCATGCGAGCTCGGGTCCGTCCGTGGCCGATCGCGACAGGCATGTGATCAACAATAACCTGTTTTTGGTTCAGAAGCGCATTCCGGCAGGTGTGATCCAGTATCGGGAAGAATCCGGAGTTGAGAAGGTGGCCAAAGCCGCTCAGGTGCAGTCCTTGGATGGAAACGTCTACGTGTTGCGCGACGCAGAGACTCCCTTCCTTACGAATGGAGGTGCCGGATATCCTCCGCCTCCGGTCCACACGACGGTGTCGGATTTCGCTGGCCTTCAAGCCATGGAGGATGGCTATGAGGCCAACGGTGCGGATTACTCTACCTACACCGGTTTGGTTGTCCGGAGTCCGGAGCTCAAGCGCTTCGAGCTTATGCCGGGCTTTGCCGGGAGCAAGGGTGGTGTGGGCTTGCCGCTATCCATTGATGAAATGCTGGGATGGGATCCGTCTCATCCCCGTTTCCCGGGAGCATGGGCTCCGGTGACAAACTGAAGTTACTCCTGTCGTGTCTTGGTTCCAGCCAATCGAACCAATGCATGGGCAGGCATCTATAGGCAGACGGGGTGACCAGGGCAGGTCAGGTTGATTGGGGTGGTGATGGCCGTCCGGATTTGGGGATCGGTGAACTGGTACTTCCATTGGGACTCGAACCCAAATCTTCGGCTCCGGAGGCCAATGTTCTATCCATTGAACTATGGAAGCAGTTCTATCAGATGGGAAATTGAACAAAAAAAAGGACAAGTCCAGAAAAACTGAACTTGTCCCGCAAAAGAATGCAAAAGTCAGACCTTAGAGGTGATTGTAAGCACCCTTTTCCACCTTGGTCACCACTGCGTAGCTCACAAAGTGCTTTTTGGCAATCTTGGACTTCTTCATGTTGGCTGCCAAGTCCACGCGAATCGCGTCACGGATCTGGGCGCTCATTTCAATACGGGGTTTGCGACCGCTTTTTTCAGCCGCCTCCCCTCCGGATACGCGGATTCCGAACTTATTGATCAGATCTTCTACGAGCGACTTGGCATCGGGGTATCCGCTGTTTTTGATGAGATCGTCGAGCTTTGCCCGGCGTTCTTCGGCTTCCTGCTGGGCAAGAATCAGTTTCTGACGTCTTTCTTCGAGTTTAGACAACTGGTTTTCCAGATCTTTGAGCTGCTTATTTATTTCGTTCATTTTATGGGAATAGATCGACAAACTCCAGAATAAGATTCGTTTATCCGGTTTTGTCAAAATAAAACGTATCTATATTTCCAATCTAAAGTGGGGCTCTACTGCTTTCATATTATTATCAGAGGCGATTTATTGTTTTCGTTTCCGCGGGTCTTCGTTTGTGATGATTGCACGCTTTGTAAGGATCCTGGAGATAGTCGGATTTACAGTTTTTCTACAGTCTTAAAGTGCATCTTGACATAGTGTGGTAATGCTTCTTTTCCATGCACCCGTATGAGCTCGGATGCGGCTGTTTCAGCCTGGGAGCCTGCTCCTTTTGGAATGGTGATTCCAGATGTCTCAGAGAGGGACTGAATTCGCCTTACGAACTCCGCGCGGGCAATGATTGAAGCAGCGGCCACCACCGGATCCGATTCTGCTCGCGTGCGTTGTCTCAGTTCAAATCCCGCATATTGTTTGAGGAATTTCTCCGTGATGTTTTGTTTGGCGAACTGGTCGAGCAGGCCCCATTGAACCATCCGCCGGTTAAGTGCATTTTCAAGGGCTCTGGCATGAAACCAAGCGAGGAGGCGATTGAGGTTCCTGAACTTGGCATAGAGTTCGTTATATTTGGGCATGCCGGCAAATGCCGTTTCAACGATCACCCCATCTGTTCCCCGGATAATCTTTTCCAAAGCGAATATCTGTTTGTCGGATGAGACCGATTTGCTGTCGCGTATGCCGGCTTTAATCCAGTCGCGAACCATGTCGCCGTCCGCGATAACCGTGGCAGCGACCACGGGTCCGAAAAGATCTCCTTTCCCGCTTTCATCCAGTCCGGCATGGGGTTCATACCATTCCGGATGGTGTACCTCATCATAGCCGAGCAAAGCTTCACCGGTGATTTCAGGTTCAAGTATTTCCGAAATGAAAGCCTCGGTCTCTTTTCCCTGGATGACGGTTTTTCCGCTGGTGTAGGCAACCACATTCACCTTGTTTCCTTTGAACGCTATAGCGGAGTATTCCACTTCGAAAGGTTCCCATTGGGCAGCGATGAGCCTTTTGCGAAGCTTTTCAATCTGGTCAGATGTTAATTTGATGGAATAGAGCGTTTTTTTTGCAGGTTGCTTCGGTGGCATGGCAATGATTCAGAGATGGGTTTCGATAGAAGGAATACGTTGGAAGATGTCGCTTTGATGCCGGAAAATATAAAGGGTTGATTCAGGACTCCGGTTCAAGAGCGGCTACGGTTGCCGATAATGCTTCACAGGCCTTATCAATAATATTTGACTCGTGGGCTGTGCTGACAAACCAGGTTTCATATGCGGAAGGTGGTACGAATACTCCCCGCTTGAGTGCTCCGTTAAAAAATGGTTTATACCATGTGCTCCGCGTTTTCAGGACGTCCTCATATTGCCTTACTTCGGTCTCGGAGAAAAACAGGCTGAACATGGATCCGCTATAGGGTATTTTGACGGGTATTCCTTTTTTTGCAAAGGCGTTTATGAGTGTTTGCACGATCCTTCGCGTGGATTCCGCAAGGCTGTTGTACGGATCGTGTTGCTCGAGCAATTCAATGGCCGCCAGCCCGGCTGACAGCGCAAGTGGATTGCCACTAAGCGTTCCTGCCTGATAAACAGGGCCGGTCGGCGCCAGATGCTCCATGATATGACGGGGACCTCCGAATGCCCCGACCGGTAATCCGCCACCGATGATTTTGCCGAGAGTCGTCAGATCGGGAACCACCGGCTCGATGCCCTGGACTCCGCTGAGAGATATCCTGAAGCCGGTCATGACTTCGTCAAAAATGAGGAGTGATCCATTCCGCGAGCATCGGTCCCTGACCTGTGAGAGGTAATCCGGCAAAGGAAGAACCAATCCCATGTTTGCGGGGTAGGGTTCGAGGATCACACACGCAATGTCTTTGCCTTCGAGGGAGAATGCCGCATCCAGTGCATCAATCGAATTGAATGGAAGCACAATGGTCTGGGCAGCAACAAGGGCAGGAACCCCTGCGCTATCCGGGTTCCCACAGGTGAGGGCTCCGCTGCCCGCTTTTACGAGCAGGGAATCTGAGTGTCCGTGGTAGCAACCCGCGAATTTGACAATCTTGTTTCGTCCAGTGTATCCCCTTGCTAGGCGAATAGCTGACATCGTGGCCTCCGTGCCACTGTTGACCATACGCACACTTTCAATTGACTTGAAAACTCCCGCGATGGTCTCCGCCATACGGACTTCAAGCGGGTTGGGCGTGCCATAAGTTTGGTTTGCACATGTGGTCCTATGCGGTCAATAATAGCTTGAGCCTTGCTTAAAGTCCGATTGACGATGGTTATGGCTGAAGCCCCATGGAGGGCTAATTCGGTGATGATAGCACTAGCAG
>JAQVLM010000245.1 GCA_028704125.1 Opitutales bacterium | reverse complement strand
GCTGGCAGATCTCCTCCAGCGCACGGGTCATTGGCCACCCTTTGTTGAGGATCTTGTTCACACGCAGGATGCCGGCCAACTCTTTCTGACGTTCCTGATAGTGGTGGCGCAGCTCGCGCAATCCCGCCACCGAAAGCCCACACTTGATCACGCTGATCCACTGGGGGAACAACCCCGATATCTGCTGCTGGCGCTCCGGATGCGCCGGATCGGGCGGCTGAAGTGCCAACTCAACCGTGCCTTCGGTTTCATCCGGCACACGGAATCGACCCTGGATCACAGTCGCTTCATCCCGTGCGGTGGAGCTTCGAGACTCACCTGATTCGTGGCGGATCCGCACGGCCACCACATCGGGATACGCCCCGCGAAGAATGGCATCGCAACAACCCTTCAGGAATACGGCGGCATTCGGTTTACGGTCAATCAGCCGGAGCAGCTCGCCCGTCACGGATTCAACGCCTGCCGGATGGTCGGCATCCTGGGAAAGTGAAATATCGTTACCTGTCATAAGGATCGGTCTCTTTTGATCATCCTGCCTTCATCTGCCTGGCGAAACCACTGAGACGCAGGATTCCCGGCCGGTCGGCCTGGGCCCACGGGACACGTTTCGGATGCGGATCGTCCACCGGACCCGAAGCCGGATCGGCCAAAGCACGCATACCAAACAGCAAATTGACACCCTACGCGCTTCGCATGGCGCATCAAGCCTCAAATCCGGTTCCGGTTTATGCATTTGCGGACACAAACCGTGCCAACACGACTCAGGATGCCTTAAAATGAACATCCTGCATTGACTAGCCGTCCGATGAGATCGATAGTCCATGATTATGGGATATGCTTCAAGCCATGGATTGGAGCATCCTCTGCATTGAGAGAAATCCGCCCATTCATTCCTTTAAACATGAATCTCAGAACCCTTATCGCAACGGTCACCCTCCTCTCACCGTTCCCATTCCTGAGTGGGGCCGAGAAGTCCCTTGAATGGGCCATCCGCACCTCGGGAACCGACGAAGCCCGTGCGATCGCATCCGAATCCGAGGCTATCTTCAAAGGCCCCATCGGGGCGTTGGACGGTTTTTTTCTGATAGACTTCTCGACCAGCGGTAAAACCGGGCAGCACATTCAGGAGTGGCTCGACTCCCATGAAAACGTGTTGTGGTCGGAGCAGCAAATCCCGACGACCATGCCCATGCCAACCGGCTTTCAGGGAACACCCATGAACAACCCGCTTTTCGGGGAAGCGTGGCACCTCCAAAACCGCGGGCAGCGCAAGGGCTCAGCGGGTGAAGATATCAATGTGATTCCCGCATGGGATGCCGGAGTCAGTGGGCGGGGATTCATGGTCGCCGTGGTGGACACCGGATCCCAGATGGATCATCCGGATCTCGGGTCCAACACCCGTTTTGATCTGGCTGGCAATTACCTTTTCTCAGGATCATCGACCGATCTGGACATTGATGAAACCCATGGAACCAGTGTCAGCGGGATCATCGCGGCTGCGGACAACGCGATCGGAAGCGTCGGAGTTGCCTACGGAGCCCATCTCGTTCCGGTGCGGTTCATTGGAGGAAGCCTTCGCTCGGACGCCACCTATGCTTCTGTTTTAAACCACGAACTCAGATCGGTTGACATTTACAACAACAGTTGGGGACCCGCCCTTGCCACCGGCAATTCGGTTGCCCTGATGGGACCCAGCACACTCGGGAAGGCTGCCATTGAAATAGGAGCCACCGATGGACGGGGCGGCCTCGGAGCCATCTACGTATTCTCGGCAGGAAATGACGCGGAATCCGGAGGAAACGTTAATTACAACGGATGGGCAAATCTTCGCCAAACCATCGCGGTAGGATCTGTTGGAGACATGGGAAAACACGCGGCCTACAGCATGCCGGGAGCGGCCTTGCTGGTGTCTGCGCCAAGCTCTGGAAACCGTTCCGGCATCAGCACCACCACCCGCACGACCGAAGGCACGGGATACACGGATTCTTTCGGGGGAACCTCAGCTGCGGCTCCCATGGTATCGGGCACCGTCGCACTCATGCTACAGGCCAATCCAACGCTGTCATGGAGAGATGTTCAGCACATCCTCGTCAGAACCGCGGTTCGCGTCGATCCCGACGATACGGACTGGATTCGCAACGCAGCCAAACGGCCGGTCAACCACCAATACGGTTTTGGGCGCATCGACGCCGGAGCAGCCGTCGGCCTTGCGATGAACTGGACAAACGTCGCACCTGAAACGTCCGTTTCATCCGTACAGTCCGGAGCACGCACAATACCAAATGGGACCGGTGAATCCCTCGAATCGAAAGCGGCGATTGGAACGGATCTTTCCGTTGAGCATGTGGAAGTCACCCTTCACCTCGACCACAAATACTGGGGCGAGCTTTCGGTCAAACTGATCTCTCCGGGAGGGACCGAAAGCATACTGGCGGTTCCGCACAACGACGCCCTTAACAACTACGGTTCCTGGACATTCTCCACTGCGCGTTGCTGGGGCGAGTCCTCTCTGGGCGACTGGACCCTCCGGATCACGGATGAGAAAACCGCCAACATTGGCAACCTGATCCGTTGGACGATCACTGTCTATGGAACACCGGCCAATCCCAAAGCCAACATCGATCCACTCGCCGGAGACGATTCCATTTCATCCTCCGCTTTCCCCGTTAGCGTGGCGGTATTGGACAATGATGACGATGCGGACGGTGATGCGATCTCCGTTTTGTCTATTCATCAACCACGGCATGGAGAAGCCCGTCTTGTCGATAACCTGAAGATCCAGTATACGCCCAACGGTTCGTTCAGGGGCGAGGATCGCATCGGGTATACCATTACGGACGACAAGGGTGGAACATCTCACGGGATTGTCCGGATCATCAATCCGGGTCCGGTGGCCTATGACGACATCGCGGTCGCCCCAACAGGCGGATCTGCGGACATCGACGTGCTCAGTAACGACTTTGACCGATCCGGGGATCCCATCCGTATTGCTGAGGTTGGCACTGCATCCGCAGGATCCATCGCGTTCTCCTCACCCACCACGTTGTTCTACCTTCCCAATCCGGGTTACGTCGGCAAAGATGCCTTTTCGTATACCGTAACCGACGATGTGGATGGATCGAACCAAGCCAATGTAACGGTATTCACATCGGCTTTTGGTGAACATATCCTCCACTTCGATGGAGCCGGAAGCCAGGTGAAGATTGAGCCCACCGACAGCCTTTCGATTACCGGAGCTTTCACGGTCGAGAGCCGGTTCTACATGCGCGGAAACGGTGAATACGGAGAACCCGGTTTTGGAAGAATCCTGGACAAGAATCAGATCAGCCTCTTCTCAAACGGAAAGGGGCATGCAATCTATCCGGACAACAGTCTTGTCCTGGCAATTTTTGGACCCGACCAGCAAATGGCTACTGCGAACTCGCCATCGGGCTCCCTTCAGACAGGCAAATGGCACCATGTCGCCGTTACCTATGATGGAGCAACCAAGGTCCGCATGTGGATCGACGGAACCGAAGTGGAAACCAGTTACAATGTCGGCAAAATCATTGGTGGCGTGGCGGACAACCGCCAACAGCCGCTCTACATTGGAGAATCCGCCAATGGAGACCGTGCATTCGATGGCCTCATCGACTGCGTCCGGCTTTGGAATCAGGCCCGCACTCCGGAACAGATTTTCTCATTCCAGACCCCCTTTGGTTCATCGGACAAAACCGGGCTTGTGGGCGCATGGGAGTTTTTCGAAGGATCCAAGAAGGTTATCCACGATGCAAGCCCGATGGAAAACCATGGAACGCTAAATGGAGCGCTCTGGGCACCGAAGGACGATCAATTCCTCAGCGAAGTGCTCGCTTGGTAGAATCTTTTGACTGAAAAAGTGCATCCGGATCATCCGAATCAGGTTAATCGATTCCTGATTCGGACGATATCATATTGGGCTCTTCGGTCCGCACCGCCTGCGGATTGCATCGTCCTCACCCAGCGACTCTCAACCCACTCCCATCATGAACCCTTTTTCCAGTTTCGACGATCGGGATACCCAGCTCATCCGCATCGATAACACGGCACCCCACCGCGAACTGGACAGCCCGGAAAGATTGAAGGCACTCGCGGAATCGGGATTGATGGACACTCCTCCCGAAGAGGTTTTTGACCGGCTTACCCGTTTGACCGCATGGTTTCTGAACGCTCCGGTTTGCCTGCTTTCCATCGTAAGCGACCAACGGCAATTCTTCAAATCCTCCTACGGGCTGGAAGGCGATTTAGCTGTTGAGCGAGGCACACCGGTCTGCGATTCCATATGCCAGTATGTGGTAAAGGAAGGCGCCCAGCTGATGATCAGCAACACCCATACCTCCCCGCTTCTCAAACGACGGGATACGGTCGTAAGCGCAGGAATGATCAGCTACATGGGATATCCGGTTATGAGTCCGGACGGATATATCCTTGGCTCCTTTTGTGTGATCGACCACGAGGAACGGGCCTGGGGAAAGGACGAGGTAGAACTGCTGGGCGAATTGGCCCGCACGGTAAATTCAGAGATTGCAGCGCGGATCCGTTCGAAGCGCGCCACTCTCGCACTCAGCTCCACGTCCGAACAACTCAAGCGCACCCTCGGGTGGGCCGATTGTCTGGTATGGGAGGGATGGGTGGATTGCACCGAAAAAGAGTGGAATTGGCGCTTCAATATACAGCCATCCGGATTATTCCACCGCCTTTTCGGGGAAAGGGTTCCCCCGGAAGACGTCGGTCTATATTACCGCTTTCAGCTTCCGGACCAGGCGGAAATGGATGCGCGGAGCCGCCGGGCGATGCTCAACCGGGAACCGGGATACTCGCAGGAATTCAGGGTCATCTCGGAGGGTCAGCTCTACTGGCTGAGCGAGAGCGTCACCATCACGCCCACCGGCCCCAATTCCTTCTGGCTGGTCGGGGTTGCCACAGATATCACGGATCTTAAGCAGGCCCAGAACAAGCTCCGGATCAGCGAACGCCTCACCCGTACCTTTGCCGAGTATGCGCCCGCTTCCGTCGCGATGTTCGACCGGGACATGCGCTATTTGGTACACACTGCCCAGTGGTTAAAGGACATCGGCAAGGCCGGACAAGACCTGACGGGAAAATGCCACTATGATCTGTTTCCAGATCTGCCGGATGAATGGCGAAAACTTTTCAGCAACAGCATGAATGGAGCGATTGAAGGTCGTGACGCTGACCGGATTGAGCTCCCGGATGGTTCTGAGCGTTGGGTTCAATGGGAGTCCAGACCATGGCATCTTGAGGACGGGAGCATCGGGGGCATCCTCGTATTCATGCTCGACATCACCGCCCGCGTCAAATTGGAGGAAAACCTCGCCCGGGCAAGGGATGAAGCCCTTGAGGCATCCCGGCACAAGAGCGCCTTTCTGGCAAGCATGAGCCACGAAATCCGAACCCCCATGAACGGGATCATCGGAGTGGCCGGATTGCTCATGGAATCCGCTATAACG
>JAQVLM010000244.1 GCA_028704125.1 Opitutales bacterium | reverse complement strand
CCAAATCCTTTGTTAAGGAGGCGGTCGAGATACATCACCACTAATGTGGGTCTGGAAAGGTCCCGACTCGGGTAAAGATCCGCAATCCGCTGCAAACGGTCATACAAGGACCACAGCGGTTTGCCTACCACCGGAACACTACAGAGTCTGGATACTCCTTCGTAGAACGCCTGCACCCCCTTCCATCGCCGTTGCTCCCGTGGATCCACCATCTTGTCCGCATTCGCTGTGATCACCCGTTCGCAGGCAATTCCACGCAGCGGATATGCGGCCCGCTGATGCCCGTATCCCATGCCGACCGTCACAATCCATGCCCGCCGCATGCCCTCACACCCACTGTTCGAAGGAATCACTTGCTCAGTATCCAATGGCCTGCCGTCAATCATCACAACTACTCGATGATCGGCGAAAACCATCAACAGGAAAGCCGGAAATCTTCCATCCGTGCAATAAAGCGTCCACGAGTGATCGATCCCAATCCCGCCTGATTACAATCTTGCCCTCCCGCATACAGCCGATGACAATCCAGTATTCCCATTCTCTATCCCGCAGCCACTGGCATGACGACCTTTTCACTCCCCTCTCAGCTTCCCTGCATGGTATTGTCCGAAACGGTTCTCTACCCGTCAACCGCACTGCCGCTCTACCTCTTCGAACACCGCTACCGCCGCATGCTTGAGGATGCCCTCTCCGGTGAATGCATTTTCGGTATCGTCGCGCCCCTTGCGCCCCGCGAATCAGAAGAAGAATGGAACACCCTTGCCCCCGTGGCGACGGCGGGTTTCGTCAAAGCCTGTCAAACCCATTCAGATGGCACATCCAACCTCATACTGGAGGGAATCGCCCGGATGGCCGTCCACGGCTGGGGCACTGACCTTTACCCGATTCTGGATGTCAGCCCGCTCAGGACCACCCCAATCGCCCACTCCCCAGGAAGAAGGCTCTGCGGACACGTCCTTCGGCTCATTCGGGCCATTCACCCCAAAGGCAATAACCCCGAGATCGACGCGGTGATCCACCACATGGAAGCCATAGAGGAACCCGAAGCCTTCGCGGACACCGCCGCTTTCCTTTTCGCAGGCAAAAATGATGTCAAACAGGCTATCCTCGAGTCGCAGGATGTCCGGCAGCGTTTCCAACTCCTCATCAGCGACCTTCAGGAACAGCGACTCGACAAATCCCATCGCAATCGCATGCAACACAACCTCAGCGACGACGATCTCAGCCGCAATTGAAAAACCGATCCATCTTCCAGCATTTACTGAGGATGGGGTTTTCCTGCGTTTGAGCGGAAGGACGATAGATTAGGTCACAGGCCAAACCACAGGAATTGGCCATTGCAGCGATGCTTCATAGCGATCCTGATGCGGAATAGGTGAGAGCATCGTCTTGATCCTCCTCAGCCTCGATTGTCTTGTTTCCGATTCAGACGAAAGCTCTAGTATACCTTCAGCGAAATCTTTCGCCTCCATTTCTCTAATCACGAACAAGCTCACGACTTGTCGAGCGGCTGAACTGACTTCAGATTCTGAGGGGTTCTTTTTGCATAACGCTCTACGCGTCAGCCACGGCCGAGTGCCTCACTTCATCAGACTACCTCACGCAGTCGACTGGATGCGCATGTCAGGCAGCAGGTGTCACCACACGCCCGGAAGCAGTCGAAAACGCACCCGGTCGGCGTAGGCTCGATAGCCGGGAAGTTCCTCATGCAGTGTCACGTCCTCGAGATCTGTGCGCACCACGATCACTACCGCAAAGACGGCCGCCGGAATACAGGTCCACCAAGAGTCGAGCAGGAACGGGACTGTGAGATACACGAGCAGTCCTCCGGCATACCCGGGGTGACGGACAAGCCCGTATGGACCGGTCGAGACCACCTCGTGTTTTCGTTCCTTCTGGATACGAACCACTCCGGAGAAGAAGCGGTTTTCGAACAGCGCGTATGAGGAGACGACATATCCGATTAGCAGTATGACCAGAGCGATGACGTTGACCCACGTCCCGAAGGGCGAGGACCATTCGAACCTAGCATCCAGTCCAGCGACAAGCGGAACCGCAGCTCCGCTAAGGCCGACGAGACGAGCCATCACCTTGTCCCAGGACTTAATGTCCTTGTGATGCATGAACTGGGCTCGCTCTTCGATCAGTCCAGGGTTGCGCTTGGCCGCCAGCCTCCTGCTGATCGCGAAGCCAAGGACCGAGATCACGGCAAACGCCCACGCCGCCCACCATAACCATCTTTGCGAGATCAGGAGGGGCAGAAACGGGACCACGATCACGAAGATGATCGCTTGAACGACGCCCGCCACCGGCAATTTCAGGCTATTAGTCTCCATACTCACTCCCTTCTGCACAAGGTAAAGGCAAGGAGCGGCGCGAAGCGCCATTGTCTGCGCCGTCTGGTTCGATCCTGTTTCCGTTAATCCGTATCAGTGTGTTGCTAAACAAATCATCTAGAGTCTCCGATGCTTTGGCAAACTCAGTTTCTTCAGTAGCGTCAATGATCTTCTCCATCTGCGAGAGGGTGAAATCCGAAATGATTGGAATCGGTGGGGCCATTGGATGGAGCGTCTTGTTCTACTGAATTTGTCTATCTCTGATCGCGCTTCCAAGTTCATCAAAGAGTTCGGCAAGGCGACCAATTCTATGTTGGGTCAACTCCTTTGAATCGCCAAATTGTTGATTCCACCACCATCCAATTTGGGAAGGATGAAAGCTAAATGCGATGTAATGGTGGAAATCGGAATCTGTCACGAAGTCAATGACAGGAACCCATAGACTCTGCATCGTCTGCCAATGCATTATGGCTTCCTGTCTCTTCCAGAAATCCGCTCGAACCCGGTGGTCGCGATACTGACCGACGACTCTCTCAAAAACAAGTGGGAGGCAAAGTCCGTGGAAAACATAATAGAGTCCCGCCCAGGGCTCGATGGTAAACAACGGTGCGGTAGCGTAAAACGATTTGTCCGTGAGTAAAAAACTCCCACTCCGACCGTATGCTGAAACCTTGGTCCTCACTCAGTTTTCAAACAGCGTTACAAGTTCCCATCCAAAGACAACGAACAAGGGAAACGGGGTAGTGATTGATTCACGTGGTCAATGCTGGAGAGGTTTCGAAGGTTTTGCAACCGGGAATGCACCGGTTCTGCTGGAGAATGGAGTTGTGCCTATGGGATTCGGACTACCCAGCCGTCGTTCATGTCCCGGATTAGGGCGAAGTCCGGCTGGAGACTGCATGGTTAGGGGATATCACGTGACGTAAAGCACTCCTTGGAATGCCCAAAGATTGAATACCGTTGCGACAGCCCATGGGGCAGCCGCAATGAGGTGCGCAATTCTCAACTGACTGTGACGGACCTTGCCAATGATGACGCTGACAACGGATCCGATGGATGCGCCGAGCGTCACGGCGGCGAGGAGGATCGGTAGGGACAGGGGAATAGGGCCAAGCTTGCTGGAAGCAAATGCAAGCATTAGCCAGATGTTGCCACCAGACACCAACAAGGATGTGATCATCCATTTCATATCATCTCATTCCCTACGTCAATGTGTGGCAAAGCGCGAATCGACGTTACCTGCGTCTTCCGGTTCTGCCAGATTATTATTTGGAATTCCATGTGCTTAGATTTGATATCGAGACTCTGAATACTTCTGCATTTGAATCCGAGTCAAAGAATCGGACGGTGTCACCGTCTTGCTCAAAACTCATATACCCATTGGATACAGGATTCGTTTCGATCGCTCGAAACCATCCTTGTTTCTGTTTCGTATAAATTGATAGAATACAGCTATCCACACCTGAAGTGAATTGCCGCCGAATGATCGCTAATTGATCGTCTCCATTTTCAAGGAGTTCAATTTCTCCACCTCCCCAAGAGGATCTGGCAAATGCCTCGAGGGTCTCGATGTCCGGAAACCCGGATTCATCTTCGGATGCCAGCAACTGACTAGATCCCAGTATCGAGGTGGCAAGTATGATTAGATGAATGATCTTCATTCCATTCCACAGAACAGGGTTACCAATTCCCATTCACAGGCAATGAACAAGGGAAACGGGGTAGTGATTGATTCACGCGATCAAGACTGCAAAGGTTTCAAAGGTTTTGCAATCGGGAATGCACAGGTTCTGATGGAGAATGGATTGGCGACAATGGGATTCACATTCCCAGGGCACTGACTGGAAGGATTTTTAAGAAACCCGGATTGCATCGATTCCTGCAACATTGTCATTCGCAGACAGGTTTCGTTCCCTGATTGAATGAAGTATGGATCGTTCAAACCGCGGATACCCACCCGGAAAATGCTCCCTCTCACTGAGGCACCCAGGTATAAAGGGTGAGGAAACGAAATGATCCACAGATAGGGATGATCAACACCGTTAAGGGGCCTCCGGGAAGATCATCCTGCTTCTTGATTCGCATCGTGCGGAGTAGTAGTCCTTCGGATTCGAGGCTTGTCATGCGTGGGATGCATCGGGTAGTCTCAGCCCCTCCTCACTCCGGCATGCATACCCTGCTCTCTAACCTCGTTCATGATCTGCGATGTTGTCCAGGCGGTTGCAGTCTCGGTGTCACTGATACCCATCCAGACAGTTGGGTCTCGGGCGGAAATTACATGACAAATCGGAATGATCCCTTTCCATTCTGACATATGGGGTAATGATTGTATGGACACCTCGACAGATATGACAAATCAGGACGCTGAGAATTACGATTTGATGCATGCGAAGAGTATTGGATGGTTTTTTGCAATTCCATGTTCTGTGATATTTGCGGTAGGGACATTTTTGTCCTTCTCAATTACATCAGCATTAATTCGCATGTTTGTGTCGATCCCGCTAGCCATGTTCCTATTTGGAGCCATACTTGGACTGTCTATCCTTACAGATCCCCCGATACTATTTAGTGTGAACAGAAAGGAAATACGACTGTATTCAGGTAGCTCCATACAAAACAAGTGCATCCAGGGCGACCGAAAGTTATGATTTGTAGGTATTTATGGAAATAGGACGCAAAAAGATAAAGAAAATAATAAAATAATCTGTACTTTTTGCGAATGATTTGAGATAGGATTGGGATGAACAATCCCATAGAGATGTATTTTAAAGATATTGAAGATCCCCGCAAGGGCTGGAACGTGCAGTATCCGCTTGAGGAGGTGATGTTGGTTGCGATGGTAAGCTTTCTTGTTGGAGGAGAAGGCTTTGAAGACATGAAGGAGATGGGCGAGGTATGGGTTGAGGAGTTCCGCAAATACTACCCGTTTGAGCGAGGCACGCCCAGTGCGGACACATTCCGCAACGTGTTCATGGGGCTGGATCCGAGGAAGTTTGGAGCGTGCTTTGCGGAGTGGATGAAGTATGTGCACGCCAACGTGGAGGGATTGATGTGGTATCGGTTGCTTGGACAGGTGGGCGTGAAATTTGTATATGAAGGTGGGGTGGGCGCATTGCCTCTTTCCGAGAATGGGAATAAAGCTCGTCGGAGGAAAGAGGCAATAGCGAACTGA
>JAQVLM010000243.1 GCA_028704125.1 Opitutales bacterium | reverse complement strand
TTCGGGTTGGCAGTCGGAGGCGGCAACCATTGGCAAACCCATGGATTCAGACACTGCGCCAGATCCTTATCCGCACTCACGATCGCCACCGGGTTGTCGGCCGATGCATAACGTGCGGCATACGATGCGATCAGATCATCGGCTTCCACCCCCTGGGCTTCCACAATCGGAATCCCCATCAAAGCGGTCAGCTCTTTGATCACGGGCACCTGCTGCCGGAGGTCGTCCGGCATCTCACCCCGATTCTGCTTGTAGTCCGCAAAGGCCACCTCCCGGACCGATGGACCGAGGTCGAAGAACGCGATCATCGCCTCTGTCTCCTCGCGATCCTGCAGATGCCATAGCGTGCGGATCCACCCGTGGATCGCATTTGTGGGAAAGCCGTCCGAGCGATTCAACGCCGGCATCCCATAGTAACTGCGGAAAACGAGGTTATATCCATCAAGCAGCAGAATCATGGGGCGCCAGTATGGGGATCCACTCCCCGATGTCGACATCCTTCCTACTCCTCCGTATCCTCAACTTCATCCGTTTCGGCTTCGGGCTCAGCCTGCATTTCCTTCCGGCGACGCACCGCACCACCCGCCAAAAGCGAGAGCTCATACAAAACGTAGAGCGGGATTGCCAGAATCAGCATCGAAATCGGGTCCGCAGGGGTAATCACCGCTGCAACAATCAGGATGATGACCACCACAATCTGGCGCGCCTTCCGCAGTTGGTCCACTGTGAGCACCCCCGCGTATACCAGAATGATGAGAATCAAAGGGAACTGGAAACAGGCTCCAATCAACAAGGTCATCCAGACCACAAGTCCATAGTAGTCGGTGGCAGACCACACGATCTCATAGCCCAACATCAGATTGAACTTCATCGATACCAGAAGCGACAGCGGCAAAATGAAACCATACGAAAACGCACAGCCCAACAAAAAGAGCAACAGCGAGGCGATACACCCCGGAACCAGCATCCGCTTCTCCCGAAGGGTTAAACCCGGACTCACAAATCCCGCCAAAAAATACAGCATGAACGGCAAGGCCAGTCCAAAGCCTCCGAAAAAACACACCTGCAGAAACACCGAAAACACACCTAGCGGCCGGATCGTCACCAAGTTACCTATCTCAGTGCCCAGCCGGGAGGTCGCTTCTTTCAGCGGCCAGGAGAGGAAATCCGCAGCCGATGGCAAAAATGACGCCACAACGCTCACCCCAATGATCAATGCGATCAGGCTTTTGACTAACACCCACCGGAACTCCTCAAGGTGCTCAATAAAGTTCATCTCTCCGTCCTTTGAGGGATTCCGGCTTTCCGACTTGGTTTTCAAATGCTTCATTTCATTTGACAGTGAAGATCAGGCGAGTTTGGTACGCTTTTTACGATATGTGCCACGCGAACCCTGCACCCGATTTCCGGGTCACGCTTGGATCCATATTCGAAAGATCACGAATCCCAACGCAACCACAATATGACAGCGAGCTCAGTCAACGCTCAAGCCGATAACCTCCAGAAACATATCTACGCCTTCGGGAAGACAACCGACGGCGATGCCAAACTCCGCAACCTGCTGGGTGGCAAGGGTGCCAACCTGGCCGAAATGGCCCGCATCGGACTTCCCGTCCCTCCGGGATTCACCATCACCACGGAGATTTGCACCTATTATTATAAGAATAACCAGACCTACCCGGCCGCGCTCTCCGATGCGGTCAAGCATGCGGTAGCCGCCGTGGAGGCTCAGGTGGGCAAACGCTTCGGCGACGCCGCCGATCCACTCCTGTTCTCCGTGAGATCCGGATCCCGCGAGTCCATGCCGGGCATGATGGATACCATCCTCAACCTCGGACTCAATGACGAGGCCGTAAAAGGACTCGCCAGCAAAACCGGCAACGCCCGCTTCGCATGGGACTGCTATCGGCGCTTCGTCCAGATGTATGGCGATGTCGTCATGGGTGTCCAATCCCGTTCCGAGAACGAGCATGAACCGTTCGAAGTGGTCATGTCCGGCCTCAAAAACGAAGTCGGGGTGGCTCTCGACAATGAGCTGACGGATGCCCATCTCGAGGAGCTGGTCAACCGCTTCAAAGCCCTCATCCGGGAAAGAACCGGCGAGGATTTCCCGCAGGACCCCTATAACCAGCTTTGGGGTGCGATCGGAGCGGTTTTCAAGTCCTGGAACAACGATCGTGCCAAGGTCTACCGTGCGAAATACAACATCCCCTCGGAATGGGGAACCGCCGTCAATGTCCAGACCATGGTCTTCGGCAACATGGGAGATACATCCGCAACCGGTGTCGCCTTTACCCGCGACCCGGCCAACGGCGAGAAAGTCTTTTACGGGGAATACCTCATCAACGCACAGGGAGAAGACGTGGTTGCCGGTGTCCGGACCCCCAAGCCGATCGCCCAGCTCAAAAATGAGATGCCGTCCAGCTACGACGAACTCGACAAGGTTCGCTCCATTCTGGAAAACCACTTCCGGGACATGCAGGACTTCGAGTTCACGATCCAGGAAAATAAGCTCTACATGCTCCAAACGCGTAACGGCAAACGCACCGGCCTCTCCGCCGTGCGGATCGCCTACGAAATGGTGCAGGAAGGACTCATCGACGAGAAAACCGCTATCGCCCGTATTCCGGCCGATTCAGTTTCGAGTTTGCTGGTTCCGGTGTTCGATGAAAACTCACGCCGTCAGTCGGAAGTGCTCGCCCGCGGACTCCCCGCCGGCCCGGGTGCTGCGACCGGCAGGATCACCTTCACCGCGGGTGGGGCCGAATACATGGCCAAACACGGCGACAAGGCCATCCTCTGCCGCATCGAAACCACGCCTGAAGACCTGCGCGGAATGATCGCCAGCGAAGGGATCCTCACCGCCAGAGGGGGCGTCAGCTCCCACGCCGCACTCGTCGCCCGCCAAATGGGCAAGGTCTGCGTCTGTGGGGCCCACGACATCGTCATTGACTACGAAAAGCGGATCCTGAGCGTCGGAAATAACGTCCTCAAAGCCGGGGACTTCATCTCCATCGACGGCACCACCGGCGAGATCTTCGCAGGCCACGTGGACACCGCCCCAAGCGAAGTGAACCAAGTGATCGCGGGAACCCTCAATCCGGACCAGAGTTATACCTACCGCATCTTCTCCACCATCATGCAGTGGGCCGACAAATACCGCCGCATGAGCGTCAGGACCAATGCCGACACCCCCTCTCAAGCATCCCAGGCTGTCCGCCTCGGAGCCGAGGGAATCGGGCTCTGCCGCACCGAGCACATGTTCTTCGAGGGCGAACGCATCGACTACATGCGCCAGATGATCCTCGCAAGGGATACACCGGAGCGCAGACGCGCACTCGACAAACTGCTGCCCTACCAGAAGTCCGACTTCATCGGCATATTCAAGGCGATGGAAGGACGCCCGGTGACCATCCGGCTTCTCGATCCTCCCCTTCATGAGTTCCTTCCCCACGAAGGTGGAGCACGCCATGCTCTCGCGGAAAAGCTGCATGTGTCCCAGGAATTGATTGCGGAACGCGTCTCGGCTCTTCACGAGGCAAATCCGATGCTCGGCCACCGCGGTTGCCGCTTGGGCATCACCTATCCCGAGATCACCGAAATGCAGGCACGCGCCATTTTCGAGGCGGCTGCAGAAGTGCAATCCCAAGGGACCCCGGTGAGCGTCGAAATCATGGTGCCACTCATCGGCTTCGAAAAGGAACTTCAGCACCAGACCGCCATCATCCACCGGGTCGCAGACGAAGTGTCCCAGAGCTCGAACGTCACCTTGAAATACATGGTGGGAACCATGGTGGAAATCCCACGCGCCGCGTTGAACGCAGATAAGATCGCCGAGCATGCCGAGTTCTTCAGCTTCGGGACCAATGACCTCACCCAGACCACCCTTGGGATGAGCCGCGATGACTCCGGCAGCTTCCTCCCGGCCTACAAGGATCTGGAGATCATCACCCAAAACCCCTTCGCATCGATCGATGTCGATGGAGTCGGTGCCTTGGTCAAGATCGCCGCCGAGAAAGGACGGGCCACCCGCAAGGATATCAAACTGGGGATCTGCGGAGAACACGGGGGCGATGCGCTGTCGATCTTCTTCTTCCACAGCGTGGGGCTCAACTACGTGAGCTGCTCACCTCCCCGCGTCCCGGTCGCACGCCTGGCCGCCGCCCAAGCCGCGATTAAATTCGGCTGATCCGGCATCCTCAATAGCAATGCAGGCCACTTCCACAAAGCGGCCTGACATTTTATTCGCACCCTCTGAATCCCACGAACGATTCAGGGGGTGTTCAAGTCCCCAAAACGCCGGTTTTAGGTCAGCAGATAGGCGATAGCCTTCATGTGAACAAGGACGCCCACCCCGGCATTATCCCACAATCTCCTGAGACTCTGATTTGAACAACGGGGACCTTCCCTATCAGTGTTCATCAGTGTCCATCAGTGGTTGAACGAACCTAGTCACCTTCCCTAACCTAGGGAGTTGGCTCGTCTATTTATCACCTTCCAGAGCGGCAAGAAGGTCCTGTTCCAACTCGGGAAGAACCTGAGGCCCGAATCCAAGCACCCCGCAAATCCGAACAAGGGTATCCTTCGACTGGGAAAAGGGGGTGTAGGTGTCGCTCTTCTTTTCAATCTTGTCGTTGATCAACTCCGCCAATTGCAAAATCGCCTTCAACTCGCGGGTCGTGTCGCTCCATTCTTCGTCAAAATTCGGGTTATGGTGGTGACGCAACGGGATCAGGATGTCCTCGGATAACGACCAGTTCCTGGCAAACAGCTCGCCCACCGCACAGTGGTTGGTCTTTACAAGCGCGTATTCCAATTCCGTTATACCGAAATACAAGGGCAAGGCCCGCGCGATGTGATCGGCATAGGACTTGTTATACATCGGGATCAGAACCGCCCCAACATCATGGAACAGCCCAAGGGTATAGGCCTGAAATGCATGTTGGGGACAAAAACGCTCCGCAAGCACCTGACAAAACGAGGCGACCCGCATTGAGTGATCCCAGAAACCGCGATACGGATACCCCACCTTGCTGATGAAACACTCGATCGATACCGACAGAAAACAACGCCGGAATTCCTGAAACCCGATGGTCATCAACGCGTCCTGAACACAGTCGAAGCGCTGACCGTTGGAAAACATGGGCGACGATGCCAGCTTGAGCAGCTTGGCGCACAAACCCACATCCTTCACGACCAGATCCGCCACCGACTCAAAGCACACATCCGGCTGTCGGGCGATTCTGTTCAGTTCAATCAAGACGCGGGGCTGCGCTTGCACACTCACTTTACTGATCACGTTTGAGGCTTCCTCGAGCCATGGATCAGTGCTTCCGGTTTCAGGGTCGGAGATCATTCAGTATAGAAGTTGGATACCGGAAAAGTATCGGCTGATTCGCCCCCTAATTAACCTTGCTTACCGATTTTTTTACATTTTTTCGTCAGTACTAAGGACTCCGTCGTCTATTCCCCTACACACCGGATTCAGACCGTTCCATGGCAATCAACCCGATC
>JAQVLM010000242.1 GCA_028704125.1 Opitutales bacterium | reverse complement strand
GCGCTTGAAGGCTTTCCATCCGCGTTTTGGCCTTATCCCTTTCCTCCTCACTGATGGCCGCTTTGTCGAAAAGCGCTGCCATGCGCTTGTAAGTGCGTTCGGCATCTTCGGCCCTGATCTTGAGTTCGGGGATCGAGGCACGGGCGACTTCAATCTGAACGCGAGCATTTTCAACCTGAGCCTCCGCTTCGGAGTCATCCAGTTTCGCGAGGATCTGACCTTCGGATACCTCCATCCCCTCTTCGACGAAGAGCTCGACGACTTGCCCGGTGATCTTGGACGAGACCGTTGCCTGCCGTCTGGCCTCGATGTATCCACTGGCGGACAATACGGCAGTATCGCGGGTTGCGTTTTCCATCTTCCGGACCTGCACCAGCGCCACCTCCATGACAGGCTCCCGTCTTGCAAACCAGAGAACACCTCCGGCGACAACCAGCAGGATGATCAATACCAGAACCCACCAACGTCCCGGGTGCCCATTACCTGTGTCGCGCAGAGATGGGTCGATTTTCAACGAGTTGAGGTCGGACTGCCTTTGAGAATGATGAGTCATGCGTGCACCACAGTCGATGTTTCACCATGGTTGCGAAACGATAAGGGGAAGTTTGTTCGTCGGAGAGAAAACGTGATGGAAGTGTGTTGGACAATACATTGTGCTGGCAAGCAAAGAATATGGTAATGGTTGGTGTGCATGTATCGATCCAACGGGGGTGTTGCGGCTTTGTAAAGGCGGCTGGGATGATCGGATGCGGAAAGGGATGGAATGCAACCTCGTGCGGGACCAGCGGGTTAGCCTGGGATAAAAAGCAAAGCGTGGGCGAAAATGCGTGCACAATAAAACCGCTCCTTGGGGGATGCGGTTCGATGCTTTCAAAATGGTGGGCGGTGGGGGACTCGAACCCTCGACCTACTGGGTGTAAACCAGTTGCTCTAACCAACTGAGCTAACCGCCCCTGGAATCCATGCCGTTGTTTCTATGGGTATGGATGACGCCAAAAAGTCTCAATCGCTTGTCCGATGCAAGCACAAAAGGTGCAATTCGCTTTTGCTGCCGATCCGTTTGTTCGTCTCCGGGCATAGCATGGGTGATGAGCATCTGATCTTGCCAATTCCTGTGGATGGATTTTCCAAGAACAAGCTTCACAGTAATCAAACGGATTACTGGGGTGAGCCCAAGATTTCACTCCCGTTGACGACGAATGCGTCGGAGATAGGAAAATCACAGATCGGTGATGGTTTTGTCGTAGAAGGAAAGGAACTCGTCCGGGGATTTGCCTTCCCTGAATGCCATGGCACTGCGGGGGTGGAGGTTGAGCTGTCCGGTGATGTAGTAGGGGATGGATGGACCCCAGTCATATTTGCTGCGAAGCGGCAGGATGGTGTTTTGGCAGGCTTCGATGATGGGTCTGAGCTTGAACTTCGGGTTCCTCAGGAATCCCAGCAGCAGTTCCATCGGGCAGTTACCCGCGCCTCTTCCCATTCCGAGGATAGTGGCATCCACCCGGTTGGCCCCAAGGATGATGGCCTCAATGGTATTCGCATAGGCAAGCTGCAGGTTGTTGTGGGCATGGATGCCGACCTCCTTCCCGACCGGATAGACGGCGTCCATGTATTTATGGACAAGGTAGTCAATCTGTTCACGGTAGAGGTTGCCATAGCTATCCACTACGACGACTGTGCTTGCAGGCGTGTCTTTGACGATGTTCAGCACCTCATCGATCTCGGCATCGGAAACATGGGAGACCGCCATGAGGTTGAGCGAGGTTTCGTAACCGAGGCTGTGGAAGTGATCGAGCATCTCGACCGCCTCTGAGATCTGGTTGGCATAGCAGGCCACCCGGATGATATCCAGCACGCTGTCTTTGGCGGCCAGGTTTTCATTGCGCCAGTCACACTTGCCACCGGCATCCGCCATGGCGGCAAGCTTGAGTCCCGTGGTCGCCGCGTTGTGGTTTCCTACCACTCTTCGCAGATCCTCTTCCTCGCAATGGCGCCAAGGTCCATAAACATCCTTGGGAAACTGGGCTTGCGAGCCCATGTATCCGATCTCCATTGTGTCGATACCGGCTGCGACGCAGGCCTGATAAACGGCTCTCACCTGCTCATCAGTGAACTGGGAGTTGTTGATGAGGCCACCGTCACGAATCGTGCAGTCGAGCACTTTGAGTTCGGGACGATAGGAGATCCAAGGTGCTTTTCCTGGCATATGGGTGTTGTGAGGGGTTTTTGCCGGATGTGAATTTTGTCTTCGAATGCGCTCCGGAAGGCGTGCATTAGCTGCATTCATGAACACCATTATGCATTCATGAACACCATTATGCGTTCGTCAATGGCATTTTTGACGGGGCTTCGGGGCTTCTCAAATGTTCTCGACAGATTTGGCCGGGGTACGCAGGTTTGCGCAAAAGGAACCCTATGTCATCCACCTTATCCCCAATCGATTTTGAAAGCTCCCGCCAGTGGGCGGAATCCATTGTGAGCCGTCTTACTTTGGATGAGAAAATCCTCCTGATCGGGGGCAAAGACGCGTTTTTCACCCACCCCGTTGAACGCCTCGGTCTGACATCGGTCTTTTTCAGCGACGCATCGCAGGGGGTGCATCTGTTGGAGGAGTTCAAGGGGATCCGTTACGAGAAACGCTTGGAGCGGTCCACTCAGTTTCCGTGCATGGCTATGCTCGCGGCGACGTGGAACCGGCAGTTGGCGATGGCTTACTCCGGGGCAATTGGAGAAGAGTGCCGGGCAGCCGGGATTCCTGTTTTGCTGGGGCCTGGGATGAACATTTACCGGCACGCGCAATGCGGGCGGAATTTCGAGTATCTGGGGGAGGATCCTTTTCTCGCCGCGGAGATGGTGCGGTCCTATGTGAAGGGGCTTCAATCGAAGGGAGTCATTGCCACGCTCAAACATTTCCTTGCGAACAATACGGATTATTTCAGGCGTAGAAGTGACTCATTGGTGGATGAGCGGGCGGTGCGTGAGATCTACACGCCGGCCTTTCGGGCGGGGATTGAGGCGGGAGCGCGGGCCGTGATGACCTCCTACAATTTGTTTGCGGGCGAATGGTGTGGCCAGAGCCGCGAGGTGATCCATGGATTGTTGCGCAGTGAGCTCGGATTTCAGTGGTTGGTGATGACGGATTGGTGGTCGGTCTACGATGGGGTGAAGGTGATCCAGTCCGGACAGGATCTGGAGATGCCTGCGCACGATGCAACGGCTGACGCACGCCGTCTGGTCGAGGAAGGGCTGGTGTCGGAGAAGGATCTCGACCGCATGGTGCTGAGTCAGTTGGCGACGTTTCATTCGATGGGGTCCTACGATTTCCGCAAGGATCCGGAGTGCCTTGAGAAGTTCGAGGATCATGGGGCGGTGGCGCTTCAAGCCGCCCGTGAGGGGGTGGTGCTCTTGAAAAACCGGGATGCTTTGCTGCCGCTTTCTTCCACTCTGAGCCGGGTCTTGTTGACGGGATCGGGTTTGGATGCGCCGGTTGTCGGGGGCGGTTCGGCAAAGGTGGAAGGGTGGGGCCACGTGAGCCTGAGGGATGCGATGCTCAAGGTTTGGGGAGATGCACTCTGTGTGGTGGAGCATCCCGACGAAGCCGGGCTTCGCGAAGCGGATGCAGTGGTTTTCAATGTGGTGACTGAGGATTCGGAAGGATGGGACCGGCCCTTTGACCTGAGTCCGGAAGTCGAGTCCGCGGTCCGCCGAGCGGTGCGTCTAAACCCGCGGACGGTGGTATTGATCAATTCCGGAAGTGGAATCAACACCTCCGGATGGACAGGGGACGCTGGCGCGATCCTATTCACGTGGTATCATGGACAGAACGGAGCGACTGCAGTGGCTGAGATTTTGTCAGGTGCGGTTTGTCCTTCGGGCAAGCTTCCGGTTTCGATCGATAAGCGTTTTGAGGACTCCCCCGGATCTGGATATCTGCCCGAAGGCGAGTCGCTCTACAGTGGATGGCAGGATGAGCTCGAAAAGACCCAACCGATCCATCCGTTGCGATACGAAGAAGGCATTTTTGTCGGGTATCGCTGGTATGAACACAAGGGCATCGACGTTCAGTTTCCGTTTGGGCACGGCTTGTCCTTTACGGAATTTGAGTATTCGGATCTTCGTCTGGAGAGAGGGAAAGAGGCGCACGAGGTGAAGCTGCGCGTGAGTGTCCGCAATTGTGGCACATGTGCGGGGGCCGAGGTGGTGCAAGTTTATGTGGCTGACCCGGAGTCGGAATTGGAGCGTCCCAAGAAAGAGTTGAAAGGGTTTCAGAAGGTTATGCTGCATCCGGGAGAGCGTAAAAGTGTCGATATCGTGTTGGATCGAAGTGCGTTTGCGTATTGGCACCCGGAGCGGCGCGATTGGTATGTGGAGCCCGGTATATTCCGTGTATTGGTGGGATCCTCTTCTGTTGATATCCGGCTTGAGGGAACGATCACGCTGGATTGATCGGCATCCGGTCATTGGCACGTCCTGGCGTGGGTTCGGTGGGCCGGACGCGGATCAGGGTTGATTTCATTCGGAATATGGGCACGATCCTATGGGCATGAAGGGATTGAAATTCGCGCTGGGGCTTATAACGGTTTTCCTGCTGTTCTTTATCCTCAGGGTGGGAAAGGATCTGTTGCTTCCGTTCGCCTATGCGCTGTTCCTTTGGTATCTGATCAATATCCTGAGCTATTTTTTTCACAGTCTTCAGGTAAAGGGATTTCACATGCCCAAAGCGCTTGCCTTCATTCTGGCTTTGGGATCGATCATAGGTGGCAGCTCGATCATCATTAACATCATCTCCAAAAACATTCAGAACATCGCAAGTGGTTCGCGGATCTATCGTGATAAACTGAGTGTGATCGTGACCCGGATCTTTGAGATGAATGGATATGAACCACCGGAAAGCCTTGCGGTGTTGGTGAAGGATGTGGACTTGAGCACCATGATGTCGCAGGTGGCGTTGGGCATCACGTCGATTTCTGCAAAAGCCGGTTTGATATCGATCTACCTCATATTCCTGTTTTTGGAGCAGAAAAGCTTCACCCGAAAACTGGATGCTTTGGTCCCGGAACCCGGGCGCAATGCCGAGGCCTTGCGGATTGTGAAGAAAATTCAGGCGGATGTGCGGCTTTACCTTGGTATCAAGACGCTTGCGAGTGTTGCGACCGGGCTCATCAGCTATGTGATCATGACATGGGTGGGGCTGGAATTCGCGAGTTTCTGGGCATTGCTGATTTTTCTGCTGAACTACATTCCGTCGGTGGGTTCGATTTTGGCGACCCTCTTCCCTTCGCTACTTGCGTTGATGCAATTCAATTTCACGGCTCCATTCTTCATTGTCGCGATTGGGATCACGGCTTTGCAAATCCTGATCGGCAACATCCTTGAACCCCGTTTGACTGGCGATTCCCTCAACCTGAGTCCCTTGGTCATCCTTTTTTCGCTGACGTTTTGGGGTGCGATGTGGGGTATCCCGGGTGCGTTTCTGTGCGTGCCGATCACGGTGGTGATTCTGATCATTCTGTCTAATTTCGAAACAACCCAGCCCATCGCGATCATGCTCTCGAAAGA
>JAQVLM010000241.1 GCA_028704125.1 Opitutales bacterium | reverse complement strand
CACGATGGTTACCGGCGTGTTGGGTGCAGCGTCACAGTATCATGTGAGGCGGATTCTATCGTTTCATATTGTGTCGCAGATCGGCTACATTCTTTTCGCGATAGCATTGTTTTCGGAGTATGCGATTGCTGCCGCCGTGTTTTATACGATCCATCACATTATCGTGAAATCCAACCTGTTTTTGGTTTCGGGTCTGATTTCGAACCATTTCGGCTCCGGTGACTTGAAGCAAATGGGAGGCTTGTATCGCAAAGCCCCCCTGCTGGCGCTTTTGTTCAGTATCCCGGCTCTTTCATTGGGCGGCATTCCTCCACTGTCGGGGTTCTGGGCCAAACTATCCGTCATCAAGGCTGCTTTGGACAAAGATGTGATATGGATCGCAGTTGTCGCTGCTTTGGTCGGGGTGTTAACGCTCTATTCCATGACCAAAATATGGGTAGAAGCGTTTTGGAAAGCGCCTGTGGACGCCGAAGATGCTCCTGGCGAGATGCCCCTGATTGGCTGTGATGCGGTCAAGGACAGGAAGCTTGTGTGGTGGCCGAGTGTTCTTCTAGCGGTGTTGACGGTGATGATCGGGCTTTTCCCGCAGGTGTTGTTTGACTATGCCGAGCTCACGGCTCGCCAGTTGCTGGACACCGGTTTTTACATAAATGCGGTTTTGGGTTCACCGTAAGATCCGGAATCTTCATGAAACGCGTATTCAGAATCGCTTCTTTCGCCTTGTTCTATTTGGGAGAAATCCTGAAATCGAATTTCAGGGTGGCCATTGATGTGTTGGCTCCGAAGCCATCCATATGTCCTGCTATTGTGGCTGTGCCGATCGAGGGATTGTCTCATGCCGGGGTTACCCTGCTGGCGGATCTGATTTCGATGACACCCGGCACCCTGAGTCTGGATTACGACCCGGAAGATGGGATGCTCTACATTCATTCGATGTATGCTCAGGATCCTGAGATCTTTGTGCGTTCAATCAAGGAAGACTATGAGAGAAGGATTCAAGCTATTCTGGAAAAGTGATCTGCCTCCCGCTGCCGGGGATTGGGTGTTTCTGGGCATAACCGTTATCATATCGGTGGGGCTGATTCTTTGCGTGATCCGACTTCTGAAAGGGCCGTCTTTAGCCGATAGGGTTGTGGCGCTGGATTTGATTTCAGCCCTGATGATGGTTGTTTTCATGGACTTTGCCCTGTTTTTCGGAACCGAAGTATACCTGTCTGTTGCCTTGGCGATCGCAGTTGTGGGTTTTCTGGCGACCGTTTCAATATCGAGATACATGGAAGTGGAGGATGCTGACGATGAATGATTGGGTAGCGGCATTTCTCCTGTTGAGTGGCGCATGTTTCTGCCTGGTGGCCGCGATTGGGCTCATCCGGTTCGGGGACTTGTTTTTGCGCATACATGCGGCGACCAAAGCGGGAGCATTTGGTGGAAGCCTGGTGGCGCTGGCCTGTGGTTTCCATTTTGGAACTTTGTCAGGGTGGCTGCACACCGTTTTGATTATCGCCTTTTTTTACGTCACTGCGCCAGTGGCAGCTCACATGCTGGGGCGTCAGGAGTTCTTGCGGATGAAGCGCCAGAACGCGGCAGAGAACGTTCGTGATGAGAGCAAAAACGACTGAAGTCGATGGGTGACGGATCTTTACCTGCATGAAATGCGCTTGCACCTAAGCGTAAATCTGTTTCAAACGGCGTTTGAGAAGCGCAAACTAGAAAACGAATTGTCATGGCAACTACCGTAAACAACATCCGGAAAGGAAATGTAATCCAGTACAATGGCGAACCTTGCCTTGTAATTGAATGTGTGGTGAGGACTCCTCCGAACCTGCGGGCTTTTTGCCAGATGTCGATGCGCAACCTCAAGACTGGAAAGGTGATCCATAACCGGACCAATGCCAACGATTCCTATGAAGTGCTCCACAAGGAGATCAGCAACTATGAGTTCTCCTATGAGGCGCAGGGAACGTTTCACTTCCTCCATCCTGAAACCTACGAGCCCGTTGAAATGACGGAGGATATGGTCGGGGATACGAAAGAGTTTTTGGTGACTGGTCAGAACTATTCGGTTATGTTTGTGGACGGAGCTCCGATTGGGATCGAACTGCCGCCATCGGTTCAGATGAAGGTGGTTTCCGCGCCGGATGCGATCAGAGGTGACACTTCGGGGAACGTGCAAAAGACCGTAATTCTGGAGACGGGTATGAGCCTGCGCACCCCGATTTTCATCAAAGAGGGAGATGTGGTGAAGGTGAACACTGAGGAACGCAGCTATTTGGGTCGGGTCTGATTCTGGATCGGGAGGACCTTCTCCGGGTCCATCTTGGGAAGACTTCAGTAACTTTTTCCGGATTTGAGAGAAAGGTCCCGGGTGATTGCCGATGCAATAGTATGCATGGAGTTCCGGGATTTCGGGTGCGGAATAGGCTTCAGTTTTTGGCAAGGCTGCCGTTGATTGGCCATGGATCCGCAGGATGTTCGATCGGCGGAGGATAACGACGAATTACTGAAGCTATAGGACAATATGAAACGGAGAGAATTCATGCTGGGAGGTGCGGGGGTCGCCGCATTGGCATCGACTCTTGGCGTTTCGGCCGCTTCTACCGCTTCCCGTAGTGGCGGAATAGAGAGCGTCAGGGTTTACCGGAATGCGATTCCCCGTTGGCGGGGATTCAATTTGATGCCGTTCTTTTCGGGTTTGAGCACGAATCCGGATTACAATGGTCAGTCTGTTCCGGAGAATGATTTGATGTGGATCCGCGACTGGGGCTTCGACTATGTCAGGCTGCCGATCGATTATTGGATTCTGGTCGATTCCGATTGGCGGGTAAGCAAGCGGATGCGCATTGAAGATGTCCGAAAGTCAGATGAGGCTGGATATTCACGGCTGGATGCGGTGATTGAAGCTTGTGTGTCGAAGGGCTTGCACCTCAACCTGAACATGCACCGTTGTCCGGGGTATTGTATCAACGGATGGGAGATGGAGCCCTATAACCTTTTCAAAGACGGGCAGGCGGAAGACGATTTTGTTTATCATTGGGAATTGCTTGCGAGGCGATACAAGGGAATCGATGCTTCCAGGTTGAGTTTTAACCTGCTCAATGAGGCCCCCAATCCTGGAGACAAGATGTCGCCGGAAGATTATCGGCGGGTGATGATGCGGGCAGCTGCGGCCATTCGGGCGATCAGTCCGGACCGGATGATTATTGTGGATGGGTTGGAAATTGGCAAAGCGGTTGTTCCCGGACTGATGCACGAGCCGTTTGCCCAAGCTGTTCACGCCTACGAGCCTCATGAGTTGAGCCATTACAAGGCACCTTGGACTCCGGTGTTCATGGATATTCCGGAGCCTTCTTGGCCGACGGTTCGGCTTGATGGATCCCTGTTTGACCGCAAGCGCTTGGAATTGTATTTCGCACCGTGGGGTGAGTTGGTTCGGCAGGGCGTGGGCGTCCATTGCGGGGAGACCGGGTGCTACCTAAACACTCCGCATCGTGTATTTCTGTCCTGGTTTGAAGATGTCTTGGACATTCTCACCGGTTATGATATTGGTTGGGCACTATGGAATTTCCGGGGAGACTTCGGAATCCTTGATTCCAAGCGCAAAGATGTGCAATATGTGGATTGGTATGGACACCAGCTGGATCAACGCTTGCTGGATCTTCTGAAATCCCATTGAAAACCATGAAAACACCCCTCTATAGAATCTTTTCGACAGTCTCGCTTTGGATCAGGCTCGGTATTGTGTGCCTTGTGGCCGGCTCGGCGACTGTTTATGGAACTCAGGCGTCTGAAGGAGAAACCGCAATGAATCAAGTAAACGGGTTCAAGGTGAGCAAGGGAACCAACATCAGTCATTGGTTGTCGCAGTGCTTTGATACGATGCCGCCACGTCGCGGATTCTTCTCGGAACTTGATGTGGTTTTCATCCGCTCGCTGGGTTTGGATCATTTTCGCCTGCCGATCGATGAGAAGGAGCTTTGGACGGAGGATCATGAGAAGATTCCGGAGGCATGGGATTACCTCAAAAATGCTCTGAGTTGGGCCAGGAAGCATGAACTTCGGGTGATTGTGGATCTTCACGTGGTGCGTTCCCACCATTTTAATGCGGCAAATGAAGGTGGAACCAATACCCTCTGGGACGATCCTGAGGCACAGGAGCGTTTTCTCAATTTGTGGAGGCAAATCTCTGGTGAGCTAAGCTACACGGATGTGGATTGGGTTGCCTATGAAATCATGAATGAAGCAGTGGCAGATGATCCGGAGGACTGGAATCGTCTCATTGCAAAGGCGCATGCGGTTATCCGTGAGCGCGAACCCATGCGCACCCTCGTGATAGGATCCAATCGGTGGCAAATCCCATCCACCTTCCCTGATCTGAAGATTCCGGAAGGAGATCCGAACATTCTCCTGAGTTTTCACTTCTATGCCCCGCTGCTTTTTACTCACTACCGGGCACCTTGGGTCGACTTCTATCCTTATGATGGACCGGTCTCTTATCCGGGCAGGATCGTGGAAGATGCAGCGCTTGAGAAAAATGATTACACTCCTGCATTCAAAGACAAGATTCGTGCGTTGAATGGAGTGTATGACATCGACGCACTCGAAAAAGAAATGCAGCCTGCTATCGAATACGCAAAACAAAAGGGGTTACCCCTATATTGCGGAGAGTGGGGTTGTTTTCACGCTGTTGACAGAAAACAACGCTTGCAATGGTACAAAGATATATCCACTATTTTGAAACGCAATGGGATCGCTCATGCCACATGGGACTATAAGGGCGAATTCGGCATTGTGGACACTTGGACACTAAGTGTTGATTGGAATTTGGTGGGAGCAATCCTGTCAGAGTAGTGTATACGAGGTAGTAGAAAACATAGACCCGCCGGTCCGGATTATCCGGCGGCGGGTCTTTTCTTTAGGGGGTATCTTTGTTAGGGGTTCTTTTTCCCTCTCTTCTATGGGCGGGGGGCAACTGTTAAGGTCCTTTTCGACATTGAAGACCACTTGCCGTTGTATTTATGCAAGTTGTTGCATGGTTGTTTATTGTTGGGAAGGTTGTCTTATGCGGACCTGGATGTCGGGAATGCCCGATTGTGAGCGGATTCAAGATCCTCGCATATGAAGAGAACGATCGGTTGATTGGGATCGATAAGTGCGGCAAGCAGTAAAAGAAATGTAATAGGTCTTCCGTTCCCGGAACAAACTGAAATCAACGGCGTTGACAGATCCGGATCGCATTCTAAGAAACTACTGGATGGAAACGTCGAGCAGATCGAGACTAAGAGCGGAGCCCGTTCGATTCATGGACCTGAAACGGTTGTGGAATCTGTTGCTTATGGTGTGGATATCGGGCGGGGCTTGCCTGTTTTCCCAGGTATCGGCGGACACAATTGATTATACCACTTCGTATAATAATGGGGACACCGTGTTCAATCCGGGAGACACCGGAGCGGGGTATTGGTGATGTGGTATCGGTTGCTTGGACAGGTGGGCGTGAAATTTGTATATGAAGGTGGGGTGGGCGCATTGCCTCTTTCCGAGAATGGGAATAAAGCTCGTCGGAGGAAAGAGGCAATAGCGAACTGA
>JAQVLM010000240.1 GCA_028704125.1 Opitutales bacterium | reverse complement strand
ATTAATGAATTCCACCAAATACGGCGAATTTAGCGCACCTTTCACAAATGAGCCCCGATATCAATGAAACCGGATAACTTATTAAGATAACTCAATAAACACATTGCCCCGCACAGAGTGTCCACGAACCCACTTAAGCGTTAAATCATTTTGTTCATCTTGTCTAACTATAACCCCGATAAAGCGCATCCCGACATGCCCAATCGCGACAGAAAAAGGCCCCCAAAGCTTGCCTCATCCCGCAAAATGCCCTAGTTGCCTTTCTGGAAGCGTCTTCCCGCACCCGCTTGGACACGGTGCACTCCAACTTCGGATTATCATATGCCTAAACACATTGGATTCATTTCCACCCGGTTTGCCGGAACAGATGGGGTCTCACTCGAGAGCGCCAAATGGGCAGAGGTCCTCTGGCACGATGGTCACATCTCTTATTGGTACAGTGGACGGAGCGACCGTGATCCTTCGGTATCGGCCTGTATTCCTGAAGCCTATTTCGGCCACCCCGAGAACGAATGGATCAACAAGCGGATATGGCAAACCACCACTCGGCCCCGGATGGTTTCGGAGCGGATCCGGGACATGGCGGATTACCTCAAAAGCACATTGTACCGCTTTGTCGAAATGCACGGAATCGATGTAATTGTGAGCGAGAATGCACTCACCATCCCCATGCACATTCCGTTGGGCATAGCTCTCACTGAGTTCATTGCCGAAACCGGCATTCCCTCAATTGCCCACCACCATGACTTCTACTGGGAACGCACCCGCTTCTCGATATCCGCCGTTCAGGACTACCTCGATACGGCGTTCCCACCCCGACTGCCCTTACTCGCCCATACGGTGATCAACCGCGCCGCACAGGAACAGCTCTCGCTGCGGAAAGGGGTTGGGAGCATGCTCATACCGAATGTGTTCAACTTTGAACAGCCCCCGCCCACAGCCGACGAATACACAAGCGACCTGAGGGCGGATATCGGACTGGCAGACGACGACCTTTTCATCCTTCAACCCACCCGCATCGTCCCCAGGAAAGGCATTGAACACGCCATCAAGCTGGTGGGAATGCTCAACGACCCGAGGTGCAAGCTGGTGATCTCCCACGATGCCGGAGATGAAGGCCTCGAATACAAGCATATGCTTGAAGAGCTCGCGCGGGAGGAAGGGGTCGACATCCGTTTCATCAGCGATCGGATCGGTGAAGTGCGGCAACTCGATTCAGAAGGACGCAAGATCTACACGCTGGGAGACCTTTACCCCCACGCCGATCTCGTGACTTACCCCAGCACCTACGAAGGATTCGGGAACGCTCTGCTCGAAGCGATCTACTACAGAGTCCCAATCGTCATCAACCGCTACAGTATTTTCATTCAGGATATCGAGCCGAAAGGATTCAAGCTTGCCGTAATCGACGGGTTCATCACACGCGAGGTGAAGCATCACGTGAGGAGAATCCTGGACGATCGAAACTATCGATCCGAGATGGTCGAACACAACTACCGGGTAGCGCGGCAGTACTATTCCCATTCGGTGCTGAAACGATCCCTTCGAATGCTCCTGAATGGCCTCACCGTTTGGTCCTCCTGAGTCAATCCTCCCCTGTTCAAGCATGAAGTTTCTCCGAAAACACAAAGTCCTCGAAATCCAGAGTCAGCTCGAATACCTCTACGGATCGAATGCGTCGGCCCTCCTTGAAAGGCTGATCATGCTGGTCGGCCGGTATGGAGTAGGGATGCCAATTCCTCCCCCACGGCAAGACCTTTGGTCCGAAAAGGATGCCGTTCTGATCACCTATGCGGATATGGTCCGGGAGCCGGGCAAAGCCCCCCTGCGCACACTTCGCGACTTTCTCGGCAAGCGGTTGAAGGGAGTGTTCTCCACCGTTCACCTCCTTCCGTTCTTCCCATGGTCATCCGACGATGGATTCTCGGTGATCGACTACCGGAAGGTCGATCCCGGATGCGGGACGTGGCAGGATGTGGAAGCATTGGGCCGTGATGTGAACCTGATGTTTGATTTGGTACTCAACCATTGCTCCGCCAAAAGTGAATGGTTCAGGGACTTCATCACCGGGATCGCTCCTGCCCGACACTATTTCATCGAGGCCGACCCACAGGCGGACCTATCGGCGGTTGTCCGCCCCCGTCCCTGGCCGCTGCTCACTGACACTCCAACCCGCGACGGATCGAAATGGGTATGGACCACTTTCAGCGAGGATCAGGTTGATCTCAACTGGCAAAACCCGGATGTTCTCTTCGAGTTTCTCGACATCCTGTTCTTGTATGTTTCCAAAGGCATGCGGATTGTCCGCCTCGACGCGATCGCATTTCTTTGGAAGGAGTTGGGGACATCTTGCATCCATCTGCCGCAGACGCACGAAGTAGTCCGGTTGATTCGCAATCTTCTCGAAATGGTCGCTCCCCACGTTCTGGTCCTCACGGAGACCAACGTCCCGCACGAGGAAAACATCAGCTATTTCGGAAATGGGGACGAGGCGCATATGGTTTACAATTTCAGTCTGCCTCCACTCCTGCTACATGGCCTTCTGAAAGAAAACTGCTCGACCCTGAGGGAATGGGCAACCGGGCTACCGGAGCTCCCTGAAGACTGCACTTTTTTCAACTTCACAGCATCTCACGATGGGATCGGAATAAGGCCACTCCATGGAAGGGTCAACGACGATGAACTCACATGGATGGTCGAACAAATGAAATCCAGGGGTGGAAAAATCAACTACCGGTCCAATCCGGACGGTTCCACAAGTCCGTATGAACTTAACATCACCTACCTCGACGCGCTATCCGAACCCAACGACACAACACTCGGAACCCAACGCTTCCTGTGCTCTCAGGCCGTGACCCTCGCCTTCAAGGGAATCCCCGCCGTTTACATCAATAGCCTCGCAGGGGGAAGAAACCACTTGGCAGGAGTGGCCCAAACAGGGCAAAACCGCACCATCAACCGCCAAAAATGGACCCTCGCTGAACTCGAAGACCGAATCGATCTGCCCGCCTCAATCGCAAACACGGTATTCTCACGGATCACCCGGATGCTCAAAAAACGCGCCTCACATCCTGCATTCCATCCGGATTCTCCGCAGCGCATCATCCCCATGGGCGACAGAATCTTCTGCCTCCTCAGGGGCTCAACCGATGGTCCAAACTGGGTGCTGTGTCTCTTCAATTTCTCAGGGAAACGCAACGCTGTGCGAAACGTCACCAGCAAAGCCGGGATTTCCGGAAACTTCCGTTTACAGGATCTGATCGGACGCAAAAGTCTCGACTCCCCTTCCAGCGCCATCGTCTTGCAGCCTTATCAAGCTGTCTGGCTCACGCCTCAGGCGGAATGAACCCGGGCAAACACACCAGCGTCTGACCTGATTTCACTGTTCTGCGGTCCATAACCATTCGGCACCGCCGCCTCATCCGGCCGAACGGATCTCCCAGGCTCCATTCCAGAGGACCTTGATCACGACCACAGTGGAGATGGGTAGACCCCTTCGTCCACCCGCTGCCGGATTCCATTCACCACATGCTCACGGTCCGATGGATGCGTGACCCCAAGCCAGGCGTCCGGCGTATCCAACAGCCGCACCCGGGTCCTCCCATACCGGATCACCTCATCAATGACTGCGGGAATGTAGCACTCCGCCTTTGGATCGGCCCCTCGCTTCTCCAAAAATGACACGAGCGCACGGTCCGTCCAGTCAAACACCTCGGGCGTGAACCCAAACAGGTTCATCGACACGGGCTGATCAGCGGAGATTCCAACAACCCCGCCATGCCCATCCAAATATCCGATGGCTCCATCCGGCTGGCGCCCGATGCCATGGACTTCCTGAATACCTTTCAGCATTCCATCCGCATCCTCATGGCACAGTCCCCGAGAAACCGTACCGCCCTCGGACAGCGTCAAACCCAAACGATACGCGACCATGCACTGCAGCGCACCTCCATTTGGCAGCTTTCGCAGCTGGTCTGCGAGACACTCAAAACTCGCCCGCCCATAAAGATCATCCGCGTTAATCATTGCAAATGGCCCACGGATAACATTTCTCGCACACCAAACCGCATGACCGGTACCCCACGGCTTGGTGCGTTGCGGGTCCGCCCTGAAGCCATCCGGTAATACGTCCAACTCCTGAAACACCCATTCATATCGGATACGGGAGGGCAATCGGCTGCAGATCCTTTCCTCAAAATCCTGCCGGATCGCTTCCCGGATCACGAAGACCACACGGTCAAAACCGGACTCGATAGCATCGTAAAGGTTGTATTCGAGCAGGGTTTCCCCCAATGGCCCGACCCCTTCCACCTGCTTGAGTCCACCGTAACGGCTTCCCATACCCGCCGCCAATACCAACAAAGTCAGCTCCATACCCTATTCCTTCCATTCAAAAGCTTTCCCCACTACACTGAATGATTCATTGCTAGGAGATCTCAGTCAGGCAAAAACGGAGTCCTGCATCTGTCAATGCCGGACACACTTCGATCAGTTGCTATTGAAAAGCAGCGAGAGTTCTGCCAGCCTCCCGCCATTTCCATGAAAATCCTTCTCACATCCTATGGTTCAACCGGTGATATTTTCCCGGTCATAGCCCTTGGAGCGGCCTGTATCAACAAAGGCCATGAAGTGTCATTCGCAACCTCACCGCTTTACCGTGCCGAAATCGAACGTGCCGGACTGCGCTATGTTTACCTCCCGCCGGATTGGGAGCAATGGCAATACAACGATGCCATGCTCAAACTCACCCGGGCCCGGACCCCGATCGAAACCCTTCAGATCATTTATCGCCACAGCCTTCCGTATCTGGATGAGATCGTGACTATTCTCAACCGCGAGATTGCGGCATCAGATCTGGTGGTGTCCTCCTATCTTGTTCCTTACTACCGGACCCTCGCCGAGCGTCAGGGAAAACCCTTCGCGGTGGTGACCTTCACCCCGAATGTTGTCCCTTGCGCCGCGGTTCCGCCACCGCATCCGGCAGCCATGATCCCACTGCCCCGATTCATCCGTCCATTTTGGAACCGGCTGTCCTGGAAAATCGCAGGCATCGCCGTCGATAGCGCGATCAATCGGGTCATCGGGAAACCACTGCGAAAGATCGGTATTCCGAAATTCCGAAACTGGTTGCTGCATCCGGCGGATTGCGCTCTGGTCTCCGTTTCGCCTGCATTGTTTCAACCGTCCGGAATCATTCCGCCCATCTTCCGTTTCGTCGGCTACATGCGATGGCAGACGCAGCCCGATCCAGTTGTTCTCAAGCGGGTCGCGAACTTCTGCGATGGCGAGAAAGTACCTGTCATCACATTTGGAAGCGTGACATTCAAGGATCGTGAAAAAATATTGGATCGCTTCCTCCGCAACTGGCCATCCAACCGCAGGATGATCATTCAGAAAGGTTGGGTCGATCTCGATGCGCCTTCCAACTGCAGCAACCTCTGTGTGGTCGGGAGTGTGTCCCACGATGAGCTTTTCAAACAAGCATCCGTCGTGATTCACCATGGCGGTGCGGGAACCACTTCTTCTTGTTTGCATGCCGGAGTCCCACAGGTGGTGATCCCCCATATCGGAGACCAATGGTTCTGGGGTCGCGAG
>JAQVLM010000007.1 GCA_028704125.1 Opitutales bacterium | reverse complement strand
CTTTATTCGTGTGGCGCGGATCAGGGGACAACAGCTCAAGGAACAATCCCAGCTGGATGGCTGGGTGCGCGACGGGTCGCGGGACGCGATCGATGCGCTCTGCCAATGGTAGGCCGCAAGGAGCCTTTCAGATTCAGGGATTGCACCCGTCCTCGAAATGTTGTTTCCAGAGTCTGTGATGCCAATCTCTGAAAAACCGCGGATCGACGTTGTCTGTGCCCTCATCCGGGAGCCAGACCAAACCGGTCGTGTGCTGGTGGCCCGGCGCCTTCTGAGCGATCCCCACCTTCCGGGGATGTGGGAGTTCCCGGGCGGCAAAATCGAGGAGGGCGAGAGTCCTACGGAAGCGGTCGTCCGCGAAATCGAAGAGGAATTTGGAGTGCGGGTTGGGGTGAAGGGTGCCTTCGGGGTATTTGAGCATGAGTACCCGGCGGTGTGGATCACCTTGCATGCGCTTGAGTGCGAAGTCTCTTCCGACGCTTGTTTTGTTCCGGTGGATCACGAGGAATGGCATTGGATGCTGCCCTCCGAAATGCATACCCTCAACTGGGCCGCGGCGGATCTTCCAATCGTGGACGCTTTGCTCAAGATTCAATCGATCCGATCTGCGGTTCCCTTCGTTTCAAGAGTCTGTGTCCGTTGATGGATGCCAGAACGTGAGCGACGATTTGTGAACGTCTGTTGCGTGTGAAAGGGACAGAGTCTGAGCATTTGGGTGCGTTTATGCCCTGCCGGATCTGCGGTTTATTGCAGATGGAAGAAGGTTGCTGTTGCAATAAGATAGGACAAGGGTGGGTATTGCTCGATTTATACATGGGATTGAAGCCCTGCGCCTTGATCTGGATTGAGCGGTCTATGACCTGAGAAAAACCGAATGGTAATCTGGCCTGACGAAACGGAAATGCGGCTGAATGAGTGGCGAGGATTAGCGAATCGGTGGTGGTTCGGTGCGGCTTGTCACACAAATGTAACAAGGAAGCCATTAAAACGCCATATGAAAGCTGTATAAGGTGTGCATACAAGAACGGGATTCCGGAACTGTAATCCGGAGCATCGTTCCATCGGATAGATCAACAAACTAGATAAGCACACAGAATGAAACTCAAAACCTTAAGGATGCTTGGTATCGCTTTGGCAAGCGTCGCTGTTTCCGCGGCTTCTTTGAATGCTACGGACAAAGCCTTGCTGGACGCGTTGGTGGCAAAAGGAACCTTGACGAAGGAAGAGGCTGCCGAAATTGCAAAGAAATCGGGAGTGACGGTTACGCCGAACAAGCCGACTATCAGCCAGCTCAAGATCCGTGGCCGTATCCAGGGCCAATTTGCCTATGCTTCCGGTGACAATTCAAACACTGGCAAGGAAGCCAACAATTACAGCACTTTTGAAGCGCGGCGGATTCGTTTGGGCGTGCAGGGTAAGCTCTACGAGCCTTTCACTTTTCAGGTGGAAATGAATGCGGTGTCGAAGGTGGACCTGGATTCCGCTCTGCTTTCGTATTCCACCAGCCCTGAGGCGGTGATCACCTTCGGAAAGGATAAGCCGCGGTTCGGCTATGAGGAAAACACCTCATCGGCCAGCATCCTCACGATTGAGCGCAGTCGCTTGTCCGGTTTGATGAATGGTGGCAAGCCTCTGGGGGTGCGTTTCAGCGGAAGCTCGAACGGATTCAGCTACTATGCTGGCGTATTCAATGGAACGAGCGAAGCGACTGACCGGATGGCCAAGAATCTGGATAGCTACCTTTTCAATGCGAGTCTGAGCTATGACCTGACCGACAAAATCGCCGAGGGCGTCAAGGGCTTGGTCCGGGCAGACTACCTGCACAGCGACAAGGCCATCGGATACTACGATTTCCAGGATGCGTATTCGTTGAGCACCGCATGGGGATATGAAGGATTCAATATCAGCCTCGAGTATGACTGGGCGGAAGACTTTGCTGAGCGCAGCGTGAAGGGCTTCTATGTGATGCCTTCTTTCTACTTCATTCCGAAGAAGCTGCAGGGGGTCGTGCGCTACCAATACATCGATGGCGATGAAGGCGTGTCCATTGGTCACAACCGCTATGCGGACCGGGTGAACAACCTCTACGGTGCGGGAAATGAGTACACCGCGATCTACGTCGGTGCCAACTACTACATTCAGGGCGACAACCTGAAGTTCATGGCTGGGGTTGAGTTTGCCGAAAACACGGACGACTCTGACCAGGAGGGCTCAGTGGTCACTTTCCTGACCGGGGTGCGCATGCAGTTCTAGTCCGTTTCGAACATCTGACTTCATCATCCAATAAAACATATGAAAAAGACGACAGTATCTATCGCGCTGGCAGCCCTGTTTGCCTCGACAGCTGTATTTTCGCAGGTTCAGGTCGATGCTGACCTTCCCGAATACAAGCCGGTCTCCGGGATCTCCGGGAACCTCAACTCGATTGGATCGGACACCCTCAACAACATGATGCTTTTGTGGGCTGAAGGTTTCCGGGCGATCTACCCGAACGTGAACATTCAGGTGCAGGGCGCGGGCTCCTCCACTGCTCCGGCCGCCCTCATCGAAGGCACCGCACAGCTTGGACCCATGAGCCGTGCCATGACCGGAGGGGAAATGGACCGTTTCGAGGAAAAGTATGGATACCGCCCCGCTGAAGTAAAGGTGGCGATCGATGCCTTGGCGGTGTTCGTGCACCGGGACAACCCGATCAAGGGTCTCTCGTTGCCAGAGGTGGACGCAATCTTCTCGAGCACCTACAAGCTTGGACACACTCCGATTAAGACCTGGGGTGAAGCCGGTTTGAGTGGCGACTGGAATAACCGTCCTTTCTCGCTCTACGGACGTAATTCGGTGAGCGGCACCTACGGTTTCTTCAAGAATGTGGCATTGGGTGGGGGAGACTATGATGGTTCCCGTTACCAGGAACAGCCGGGCTCATCGACGGTTGTGCAATCCATTGCAGCTGACCGTTTCGGTATCGGCTACTCCGGAATCGGTTACCTGACCTCCGGTGTGCGCGCCCTGCCTTTGGCTTTGAAGAAAGGTGATGCATTTGCGGAACCTAACGCGGAAAACTGCCTGACCGGTGAGTATCCGCTCGCACGGTTCCTCTACATCTACGTGAACAAGAATCCGCGCGAAGCGATGGATTCCTTGACCTTTGAATTCCTCAGATACATCAATTCGAAGCAAGGGCAGGAAGTGGTTGTGAAGGATGGTTTCTATCCTTTGCCGGCCGCTGCAGCCAAGGCATCTGTTGACGCTCTCAAATAACCTCATAGAATAGTCCGGACTGGCCCGCAAGGGCCGGTTCCGGATCCGAATCGGCGGGGTATCTCCAGATGGATTGGATACCCCGCCAATTTATTGAGCAAAGACTACAATTGTTTTCCATGTCGACGACATCCACTCCAGAGATCCCGGAACGCTTCCGGGTGGCCAAGCCGACGCTCATGCTGGATCGGTTTATGACCCACTTCATCAAGGGTGGAGGTTTCGCGATCATTGCAGCGGTGTTCCTTATTTTCGTATTCATCGGGATTCAGGTGATTCCGTTGTTCCGGGGGGCATCCGTGGATGAGGAAGCGGTGTATGACATCCCATCGGACGATATTGCGGTGTTTGGCATCGATGAATACGGAGAGTTACCGTTTTTTGTGAATTCCGCCGGGGAGTTGTATTTCCTGGATACCCGTCCGGAGGATCAGCCCGGGCACCGCGGGTGGTTCGGAATGGATATTGGTTTGCCGGAAGCCGCAAAGGTTTCGGTTATGGAATACAACGAGCGTGGCAATGAATTGCTCGTTGGAACCGAAGACGGCCAGTTCAAAGTGGCGAAAATTGTCTATGGAGTCACCTATCCGGAAGAAGGGGGGCGATTGGTGACATCCGAGGTGCAGGGGACACCTCTTTTCCCGATCGGGCGGCCGGGGTATGCCTTCACCCACATGGCTTATGGGGATGCATCGGCGAGCGATACCGGAACACGGAAACTTGTGGCTGCGGTGCAACAGGTGGAAGGTCGGGCTGAACTTCATGCAGCGACGCTTTCGCAATCCCGCACCCTTTTCGGGCAGGGGCCTTTGAAGGAAGATGCCACCTATGATTTGACCCATTTGTTGGGTGGGGAACCGCAGGAGGTGCTGGTGAACTGGGAGGCCAACTCGATTGTGGTGGGCAATGCCGATGGTTCGGTTTGCTACATTCCGTTTGTGAATGGTGCGTTTGATGTGCGTCAGCGGTTTCGTCCATTTGAGGATCTGCCCGATCCGCGGATCGCTTCCATGCACTTTGTTTTGGGGGATGTATCGATTGTTTTCACTGGAGTCGGTGGCGAAATGCGGGTTTGGAGCCTCTACCGGGATGCGGCCAGTGACATGCGGGTGTGGGGCCAGACCAAAAAGTTCCCGGCTTTGGCGGGCGGAGGTGCGACCTACTATTCCCCCAGTTTGCGCAACAAGGCTTTTCTCACGGGGAGGGGCGATTTTGCATCCCTGCGTTACATGACCACCGAGGTTATCCGGTGGGAGAGGATATTACCTTTCAGCATAAAGGATGCAATCATCGGTCCGCGCTACGACCGCTTGGCTTTCCTGTCCACCGACCACAAACTGCACACCTATCAGATGGATGACAAGCATCCAGTGGCCGGATGGAAAACGTATTTTGGTAAGATCCAGTATGAAGGCCAGGCGGCTCCATCCTACGAATGGCAATCGACGGGAGGTCGGGACGACTTCGAGAAAAAGCTGTCGTTGGTCCCTTTGATCATGGGCACCTTGAAGGGAACGGTCTATGCCCTGATCTTCGCTGTGCCGATCGCTTTGCTTGGGGCAGTTTACACGTCGCAGTTTCTGCGTCCGTCTTTCAAGCGTTTTGTGAAACCGACGATGGAGATCATGGCCTCGCTGCCGTCGGTTGTGCTGGGGTTTCTGGCTGCCTTGTGGCTTGCCCCGATTGTCAGCAATGCGGTTCCATCCGTGGTATTCGCGGTCACCGGCATGACCTTGTCCTCTTTTATCATGGGATGGGCCTGGGGGCGGCTGCCGAACCGGTATCGTCTGGCGATCAAGCCCGGATTTGAGTTTCTGTTGGTGATTCCGGTGGTGCTGTCCTTCACCTGGTTGGGCTGGGAACTCGGGCCGGTGATCGAGCGCACGTTTTTTGTGGTGACCAACCCGGATACAGGACTGCAGACCGCGGACTTCCGGCTATGGTTTCCCGAATTCACGGGGCTGCCTTTTGAGCAGCGCAATGCATTTGTGGTTGGTTTTGTGATGGGGTTTGCGGTGATCCCGATTATTTTCACGATTTCGGAAGATGCGCTCACCAACGTGCCGGATGCCTTCCGGTCCGGGTCGCTTGCTCTTGGGGCGAGCCGGTGGCAGACCACGATGCGGGTGGTGGTTCCCACTGCATCTGCCGGTATATTTTCCGCTCTTATGATTGGTCTGGGCCGTGCGGTCGGTGAGACCATGATCGTGGTGATGGCAACCGGAAATGTGCCGGTCACCGAGTTCAATCCATTCACGGGTATGCGAACGCTTTCGGCCAATATCGCAGTGGAGCTTCCGGAGGCTCCGTATCTCGGGACACTTTATCGCACCCTTTTCCTGAGTGCATTGTTGCTCTTTTTGATGACTTTCATGGTGAACACGATTGCCGAGATCCTGCGTCAGAAACTGCGCGAGCGCTACCGAGCCGTGGAATAGGCAGTTGGCCGGAACTTACTGAATCCAATATCCAGATTTAACATTGACCTGATATGTTTGCATCATCCCAGAAAGATCGCCCACCCGGTGAGATGTTTGTGTGGTTCACCTCCATGGGCCTGGCTGTGGGACTTCTCATGATTGTCGGATTGCTGGGCTTCATTGTGTGGAATGGCGTGGCGGTGTTTTGGCCGAAGCCGGTGGCTGAGATCCGCTTGAAGGAAGGCGCACCGCTATTCCGTGGCAGTGCCAGCGTGATGGGGGTTATCACCAAGCAGCAACCCATCGATGTGCGGAACCTGACTCCGGAACAGATTGCACATCCGGATCCCCTGGTCCGCATGGAGAAACAGCTCTTTGTCGGAAACCGGAACATCTACGGGGCTTCCTATGTGTATTTCAATGCAGGCGACATCGAGTCGGTCCAATACCCGGAGGGGGTTTTGAACATTGAGCGGATGGAGTGGGGAAATGCGCTGGTCTTCCCGATCGCCTTGGAGCTGAAGGACGGGACCCGTATTGAGGCATCGGATCCCGCGTTTCCCGGGCGTTTCAGTGAGATCATGGTTGAGGTGAATAAACGCCGCGCGGCGATCACCCGGATCGAGAAAGGAAAGATCGGAAAGATCAACCACCGGATGCGGGATCTCCAGCTGGATGAGCGCTACCTGGTCCGGAATAAGACCCTCAGTCCCGCGCAGCAGGCGGACCTTGAGGAGACGAGAGAGCGTATCCGGCAGCTTCAGGCTGCTTACGAACCGTTGGCTGCAGAGGCGCTGAAGATGCGCGAAAGGCAGAATGATCATCATCTGCTGTTCCGTTTGGCGACTGGCGAGGAGCGCCGTCAGGCGATGGGAGATTTTGTGCATCATTTCTGGCCCAACCAGATGAATACTTTTCACAAGATTGGCCAATTCCTGCACCACGGGAAGGAGTTCCTGATTGCGTATCCGCGTGAGGCGAACACGGAAGGTGGAATCTTTCCGTCGCTTTTTGGTACGGTGGTGATGACCCTGTTGATGAGCCTCGCGGTGACACCATTTGGCGTGTTGGCCGCGATCTACCTTCGCGAGTATGCCAAGCAGGGTCCCTTTGTGCGGGCGGTGCGGATTGCGGTCAACAATCTGGCCGGGGTTCCATCGATTGTATTTGGGATTTTCGGACTCGGGTTCTTTGTGTATTTCATGGGAGGCAACATTGACCGGATATTCTTTCCGAGAAATGTGGAACTGGGGGTCCCGACTTTTGGAACCGGCGGTGTCCTGTGGGCTTCCCTGACCTTGGCTCTGATGACGGTGCCGGTGGTAATCGTATCCACCGAAGAAGCTTTGGCCGCGGTTTCACGGGGGGTGCGCCAGGGGGCGTTGGCTTGCGGAGCATCCAAATGGCAGACCATCCAGACGCTCGTTTTGCCGGCGTCGGCTCCCGGGATTCTGACCGGTTTGATTCTCGCGATGGCACGGGGTGCCGGTGAGGTGGCTCCTCTGATTCTGGTGGGGGTGGTAGCCTTGGCTCCCAGTCTCCCGGTGGACAGCATCTTTCCCTTCATCCACCTCGAACGAAAGTTCATGCACCTTGGATTCCACATCTACGACCTTGGATTCCAGTCTCCGGACTCGGAAGCCGCGATGCCGATGGTTTTTGCAACCACCCTGGTGTTGATCCTGCTCGTAGTGGTGCTGAATCTCGGAGCCATCCTGATCCGGAATCACCTTAAACGCAAATACATGGCCAGTGCTTTCTGAAGTCTTGCCAACCCGCAGAAATCTTTTCGATATGATTATGACCGCGCCCATGCCCGAACCTACCGCCAAAGCCGAAACACGGGACCGTGTTGCCAATCCCCTCCCCGGAAGAGTCGAATTCAATGCGACGAAGGCCGTTCCCGATCCCTCCCTTCGGATGGATTACATTCGGGTGAGCAACTTCAACTTCTTCTATGATCAGACCGCGCAGGTATTGTTTGACCTCAACATGGATATTCCCGAGCGGCAGGTGACGGCGTTCATCGGACCGTCGGGATGTGGTAAGTCCACGTTGTTGCGCAATATCAACCGGATGAATGATTTGATCGATGGGGTAAGGCATGAAGGCGATATCCTGATCAACGGCCACAGTATCTACGATCCCTACCTTGAAGTGATTTCGCTCAGGAAGCGGATTGGCATGGTGTTTCAGAAATCCAATCCATTCCCGAAGTCCATCTACGAAAACGTGATTTACAGCCTGCGGGTGGCCGGTCGCAAGAAGAAGTCCGAACTCGATGACACGGTTGAGCGGAGCTTGAGGGGAGCCGCACTGTGGGGAGAGGTGAAGGATCGCCTGCATGACAGTGCGTTCAGTTTGTCGGGTGGACAGATGCAGCGGCTTTGCATCGCGCGTGCGATTGCCAATCGTCCGGAGATTCTCCTGATGGATGAGCCGTGTTCGGCGCTGGATCCCATTGCAACTGGCAAGATTGAAGAGCTCATCCACGAGCTGAAAGCGTCCTACACGATCGTGATCGTCACCCACAACATGCAACAGGCTGCCAGGGTATCGGACCGCACGGCATTCTTCTACCTCGGGCGCCTGGTCGAATACGATGAGACCCAGAAGGTGTTCATGAATCCGGCCAATCCGCAGACCGAAGCCTACGTATCCGGGCGTTTCGGGTGATCATTCCGGGCGATACGAAAGCAAAGGCCAATACCCATACCCGACGTCCACCTATGACCCAGAATATTCAGAAACGATTTTACCACGCGGAGCTTCAGGAGTTGCGCGACCACCTTTTACTCATGGCCACATTGGCGATTGAGAGCGTATCCAACACCATCCAGGCGCTGGAATCCTTTGATATGGATACCGCCGAACGTGTGATCCGCGACGATGATCAGCTCGACGAGCTTGAAATCCGGATCGATGCGGAGGCCACACGCTACATCTCCTTGCGCGCGCCTGTGGCGTCGGATGTGCGGTTGGTGATGGTTGCGATGAAGGCGAGCCATGAACTCGAGCGGATCGGGGACGAGGCCACCGGTATTGCCAAACGGGTGATGCGCCTGGTGGGCGAGTCCCGTTTCGGAGGTACGGGCCGGATCAAGGAAATGTGTGCGCTTGTGCTCGCACAGGTCCGTGATGCGGTACGTTGTCTGATCGATCAGGATGCTCCCCGTGCTGCCGGGATTCCCATGCGCGATAAACAGATCGATGAGATGCACAAAGAGCACCACATCCTGTTTTCCGATCGGATCATGGATGATCCGACCAAAGCCGGTAGCCTGATCGAGCTCATCTTCATTTCCAAGGCGCTTGAGCGCATTGGCGATCACGCCACCAATATAGCCGAAGAGATTGTGTTCCTCTATCAAGCCGAGGACATCCGTCATACCGATCGCGTGAAGCGTTCCTGAGCGCTCCCGACTCAGTCGCAACAGCATTATCTCTCCAGATCGGAGTCAAGGGATCTGCCTTACTGGAACGAGGGGTTCCGATATACACTGTCGCTGGAATTCAGTAGCCCTGATAGTCCGGCTTTCAACCTTACGGATTGGTCCCGGTTGCGGAAAAGGTAGGGGTGTCTCCATCCGCGTCGTTTGCTGAAATCTGAAACTGAAGGGCTTGTCCAACTGGGATCGATCGGTTTTCGATGCCGGTCAAGACCGGGGCCGAGTTTGAGTCGGGTTTGTGGTAGGTGCCGAGAACTTGCCAATCCGGCGCGGGTGGATTGAGGTTGGAATTGGCGAAGATCACGGGGTCCCCATTTTGCAGTGGGTTTTTCAGGCGTATGGCAAGGGTGTAGTCACCGGAATCCAGTCCATCGAGGTTTGCTTCATGCGCGAAGGTGATCAGCGTGCCATCAATTACTGTCCGGATGTCCCAGTCTGTGGTGAGCGTTTGACAAAGGGTGTCGGATTGAAAGAGGCCAAGTTCAAGGTCCCATTTGTAGTAGAAAGGGGCAACCCCGATGTTCTGGATCTTCACTGTGAAGCGGGTTTTTCCCGATTCCAGAACCTCTTCGCTGGCCCATGAGTCTATCCGGAGCGCATAGCCAAGTATTCTCGAAGCTTCCAATGCGCGTGTTTTTTTCAATTCGGGGTATCCGGGGTCGGGGTAGAATGCTTCGTCGACCATGATCCAGGATGCGTGGTTGATATCGACGGATCGATTCCATGTTTGAGTGCCTTCACCTTCAGGATCCGCATAGGAACATCCATCGGTTTCGAAAAGTGATCCTTGCAGTTCGGGTCTGAGTTCTCCCCCCATGGGACAGGTTTTCCATTTTTCAGTCTCCCCGGCTGCGACCATGCGTGGTTGAAAATACCATTCCACCTCTGGCGGAACATCATCGTAAGTGTAGTAGACGAATGAATCGTCGTGATAGCCGAAATCGTGCTTTGGACTATTTCCCCGGGGCTCCCGCACCAGTAGCCGGGTGCTGTTAAATGCATTGTCGTAGGCGGCCAGAACCTGGTTTTGGGTGGTGAGAGTCGGCATCCAGTCGGGGAAGCCTTCCTCTTCTCCTTCCCATGGGTAGGTGTGCCATTCGCCCCAGAACCCAAGCAGTCCGAGTTCGATGAATCCAATGCGGGGATCTCCATCGTAACGCGCTCCGAAAGCAGCGATAAAGTTGAACATCGAAGTTTTTAAATCGGCATGTTCGTAGTCAGGAGATACGCTGGTGGCGTGGGTTCCGTTTTCGTAGTCGGTGTAGTTTTGGACGGGAACGTGACTAAGAAACAATGGAATGCCGGAGGGGTCGTCGGGACTATCGTAATAAAACTGGATGAGCGCCTGATGCCCTCTGTCTGAAATTGTATCGAGCACGCCTTCCAACGCATCCCAATTGAATGTGTTGTAGCCGGTTTGGACGGCTTTGACCGGAATGGGATCATACTCGAGGCTGTAGGGGAAGGTGCTGTATTCCCCAGAGTAGGGGACGAATCCTTTCAGCGGGTTACATACCGGCGGTTCGGATGGTGCCACGGCTTGCCACATGGCTGCATGACTGGGTATAGATGAAACGGATAGAACAATCAGAACAGTCGCAAAAAGACCGGTTTTGCGGCTATCGAATGCTGAATGACTGAATGAAATCATGGCGCGGCTGATGAAATTGCAGGAAGAAAAACTGCTGCCAAGAATCAAGAAGCAGCCGCAGAGGAAAGAAAGCCTATAACCTTAGCGAAGTTGTTAGCGTCTTGTCCAGCCATTCCGGCATTTCCTATCAGGATGATCCCATTGGTATAAATAAATACACAGACCATTTGTTGCACAACCTATTGGATTAAGACAGCTATTTTATTGGAGGCACAGCACCAAGCAAAAGCATGCTGTCGTTGGTGGGATCGATTGTGTATATCACTTGATGAGCCGTGACCTCAGTGAGTATCTGCGGGAAGAAGCAAAATCCCGATTCGCGTAACGTCTCATTTTTTTGGCGGGACTTCGCTTGTCGATGATTGCGCCCGTAGCATTCGTGTTCCAGCTCTCGTGAAAACGGATCAAAACGATCGTAGATTTGCCTCAAGGAACCGTTCCCGAAGCTGAGTAAGTAATGGGATCGTCGTCGGGATCGGTGGCGGATACTTGAAGTTGGAGGGATTGTCCGGCTTGGATGCTCTGGTCCCCGGGCGATTGCATTGAGGGCGGATTGTTACTAACGGGAGTGCCGATTGCGCGGGTCATGATCCATGAATAGAGGGCTGGATCAGAGTAGGGAACCCCAGTGGAGTGTCCCATGTCGGGATACTCCGAGTAGCGGATGACGTCCACCCCGTCGAGCGTGAGCACTTTCGTGGTTCTGCCGAACTCCGGTTCGCTCAATATCGTTTCGACGGCTCTCTGGTTAGCGGAATGGTTGCGAATGTAGTTGTAGAGCGCTCTGGAAATATCGATTCTCTGCTGACTGTCTTTCAGTCCAATGTGCATGGAAATCGCGATCTTGTTGACCGCACCTTCGGCAAGAACGGATTCAGACTGGCCGGCGATCCGGATGAGTCCGGCAAAGCATTTCCCTTTGCTGAGCATTCCGCGGATGGTTTTGTAGGAGCCGGATCCCCCCTTCGAGAACCCGGTGAGGTAGATCCGGTTCAAGTCGATCCGGAAACCCTTGTTAGCGATGCACGCATCAATGCCGTTTGAAATCTCTACCCCCTTCGCTTCACTGGCGTCTTTGTTGAAGCTGACATGGAAAGCAGGGTAGCGCTTGCGGATGTCATCGTTGAAATTGGTGCTGCCTTCGTTCCATGGTCCGAAAACAACCAGAGGATAGATCCTGGAGGCGTTTTCCGGACGGTTGTAGCCCCACGGATAGTCCCAGCGATGGGCTCCATCCCAGTATGAGTTGGGCCGATCATCCTCTGTAAAGGATTCAACAGGAGGGAGTGGGACTACTGTCCGTTCAGCTGCCATAGCCTGAGATGCTATGCTCAGAAGCAGGAGGATCGCCGGAATGATTGAGGCGAAGGAGGTGGGGTGGATGCAATTCATAGGAGTCTGGGTGGTTCTTGAGGGTTCGTGTCAGCAGGTGGATTCAATCCAGGAATGGCGCGGCCCAGAGTCTGGTCTTTTGTCAATTCCGGAAGATTGAATCGGGCATGGAAGTGTTTCGAAGGTAATAGAATCCGTGTGCCATAGAAGGCCCAGGTTAACAGTGGTAATTTGATGGTTGTTTGGCATGACGCAACATATTTTGAGGCTAGAAATTGCAAGGGGTGTGCTTCGGTCATCTGGAAACCAGAATACCCTTCACCGAAACTGAATCGGAATAGTCGCGATGGGATCTTACATTTGAGTGATTGGGACTGGATAATTGGTCTGGAGAGCAAACCAAGAATAAGCCGCGCTCCATGGGAAAGCGGTCTCTCAAATTGATAGTAGCGATGTCTGAAAGGTTGCAGTATGATCCGGATGGTTGGATTTTTGCTCACAACCATCACCGCACATTTGTTCAGGTTCGGATACTCGTGAGATTGTGAAACTTTGGCTTTGATTTTTTGTGGGGATGTGCGGTGATGATGCATTGTGGAATACGAAGATGCAGACCGGATGCCGGAGGTTGGAGACACCGGCTTGATTGATTTCGCTTCCGTGCTCAACGCGGAGCAGTATGAGGCGGTTACTGCACCGTTTGGTCCCGCGTTGGTTTTGGCTGGTGCCGGATCCGGGAAAACCCGGACGCTGACTTATCGGGTGGCCTGGTTGTTGAGTCAAGGGGTGAAACCATCCGACATCCTATTGCTGACGTTCACAAACAAGGCGGCCCGCGAAATGCTCGGGCGGGTGGAGGAACTGACGGGTGTGCCCGCAAGGTATTTCTGGGGCGGGACCTTTCACCACATCGGGCAGCGTTTCATCCGGCTTTTCGGGACCTCTGTCGGGATTGGAAAGAACTTCAATATCATCGACGCGGATGATGCGGAGAGCCTGCTCGGGCAGGTCATACAGGACACGGATCGGGAATTTCTCAAGCATAAGGACAACCCGAAGACGCGGGTGGTGATGAGCATCGTGAGTTATGCCCGCAACACCTGTCGACCGGTTGGAGAGGTGATCTCGGATAAATACGATTACTTCGAGGAGGTGAGCGGGCAGATTCAGCAATTTGCGAAGTTGTATCAGGCGAAGAAGCTGGAACAGCAGGTGGCCGACTACGACGACTTGCTGGAATACTGGCTGAAGATTCTGGAGAGCGACGAACAGGCGGCCTACTACGCGAGCCAGCGTTTCACGCAAATTCTGGTGGATGAGTATCAGGACACGAATATGCTGCAGTCGCGGATTATTGACCGGATCGGCACTCATCACCGGATCATGGCGGTGGGGGACGATGCCCAGTGCATTTACACTTGGCGGGGGGCGGATTTTGACAACATCATGACGTTTCCGGACCGGCATCCCGGCACCCGGATCTTCAAGATTGAGACCAATTACCGGAGCACGCCTGAGATCCTCCGTTTCGCGAATCGCGTGTTGGATTGCCAGCCGGATGGAATCGGATTCCGGAAAGAGCTCAAGGCCTTTCGGGCGGCCAACATTCATCCCTATTTTATTCAGGCAATTGATACCCGGCAGCAGGCTCAGTTTGTCGCCCAGCGAATTGATTATCTGGTGGAAAACCGGGGGATGAATTACCGGGATATTGCCGTCTTGTACCGGGCGCACTATCAGGCGATGGACCTGCAGGTGGAGTTGTCGAAGCGACGTGTGCCCTATCAGATCACCAGCGGGGTGCGTTTTTTTGAACAGGCCCACATCCGCGATCTTGTTGCGCAGGTGCGCTTTGCGGTCAATCCGGAGGATTCCACCGCTTTCCAGCGTTTCACTTGCTTGCTCCCGAAGATGGGTCCGAAGACGGCTCTCAAGATTCTCGAGTTGGCAAAAGACCTCTCCCACAAACAGAAGAAGAGCGTCCTTGATGTTCTGAATCAGGATGCGATCCTCAAGAAGGTTCCGGAGCTCGGTAGGGAAGAATGGCCGTCGTTGGTGCAAACTTTGCGTGACATCGCTTCAAATGCCGCGTCTGAGCCAAAGCAACCCGAGGCAGCGGTGAAGATAGCTGTGGAGGGATGGTATGGGGATTATATCCGTGAGGCATACGAGAACTGGATGCAGCGCAAAGATGATTTGGAGAGCCTGATCGGATTTGCGGCCCGTTTTGATTCCATGGCGGAAATGCTGGCGCAACTGGTCTTGCTCAATTCGGAGACATCGGATCGCAGTATTGAGCGGAGCGAGGATTGTGTGCGCCTGACCACGGTGCATCAGGCGAAAGGGTTGGAGTTTCCGGCGGTTTTTGTGATCGGCCTTGCGGATGGTCAGTTCCCAATCAAGCGCGCGGTGGAGGAGGGCAATGTCGAAGAGGAACGTCGCTTGTTCTATGTGGCAGTTACCCGTGCAATGGATGAGCTTTACATGGTTTTCCCGATCATTTCAGTGCAGGCTGGACCCATGACTCGATCGGAGCCGAGTCGTTTTATACGGGAGGTCCCGCCGACTTGCTTCGAGACGGTTGCGATGCATCAGCACCGGTATTGAGGATGCGTTCTCCGGGAACTTGCGTATTGCGTGGAAGCGGATTGATCAGTGATAGGAAAAGACGATGAAACGATGGATCGGATATTTTGCCTGCCTGATATTGGTGGGTGTGTTTGCTTGTGGCGCCAATGAGGTATTGCCGGAGCGGGCCGCCCACATCGAAAAGGTGAGGATCCGCAGCATTGAGGGCCATCGTTTTGTGCGGCTTTCGGAATACTTTACCGGAAAAGAGAACCCCGGAAATCGCATGATTGTGCGTTCGCAGCCGGGTGAACGGACCGGCTTGTATTTTATCCTGCGACTGGACCGGCCGGTCTGCGACATTCAGGATGCTTCCAAGGTCAGGATGAGTATGCTCCTGCCTTTGCTGGCAGAGCCGATTGTATATGAAATGCCCTTTTCCGGTGAGAAGAAACGCACCAAGACCGTGATGGTTGGTATAACCGGCAGTGACTGGAAGATGGGGGGCATTGTCCCGGTGGGATGGCACGTCGGGATCGAAGATGATGCCGGTCATATTCTCGCCGAGCATTCCAGTTTTCTTTGGCGGATGCCCGAAGAGGATACGGCATTCGACGCAGGAAAGTAATGAACCTCCCGATACTGTGATCGGTCGAACGGGCTAAAAAAACCTGCAGGGAGCGCTCCCCGCAGGTTTTTGGAATGGATGCGGTGCGCCCCGCCTGAGAGCGGGGCATTGTCGCCCATCAGGGAAGGTGGCTGACGCCCATGAGGAAGCGGTCCACTTCGCGTGCGGCACCGCGCCCCTCATTGATGGCCCATACCACGAGGCTTTGTCCGCGCCGGCAGTCACCTGCGGCGAAGATTCCCTCAACATTGGTTTTGAAGGCCCCGTGTTGAGCGAGAATGTTGGAGCGCGGATCGGTGGTCACGCCGAGTTCCTTCAGGATCCCTTGTTCGGGTCCAAGGAAACCCATGGCGAGGGTCACAAGCTGGGCGGGGAGCACCCGGCGGCTTTCCGGCTTCGGGATGGGGGCCATCCGACCGGAAGCGTCTTTGCCCCATTCGATGTCCACGATTTCCACGCCGGTGAGGTTTCCGTTCTCGTCGCCGATAAAGCGTTCGGACATCACCAGATAGTGGCGCGGATCCGCGCCTTGCAGCGCCGCCGCTTCCTCCTGTCCGTAGTCCATTTTGTAAACCTTTGGCCATTCGGGCCATGGGTTATCGGGCGTCCGCTGAAGCGGTGGCCGCGGCATGATTTCGAGTTGCACCACACTGAGTGCTCCGTGGCGGATCGACGTGCCCACGCAGTCGGTTCCGGTGTCCCCACCTCCGATGACGACCACATTTTTGCCTTTAGCGTGGATAGCGGGAAGAGAACCGTCCATCTGCGAATCGAGCAGGTGCCGGGTGTTGGCCGAAAGGAACTCCATCGCGAAGTGAACCCCCTTGAGCTCGCGGCCGGGAATCGGCAGATCGCGTGGAACCGTCGCTCCGGTGCAGAACACGATCGCATCGTATTCCTGGTGGATCTGATCTGCGGAAATATCCTTGCCGACTTCGCAGGAGGTCACGAAGCGGACCCCTTCCTCTTCCATAAGCCGGATCCGGCGCAGGACCACGTCGGACTTGTCGAGCTTCATGTTGGGGATGCCATACATGAGCAGTCCGCCCGGACGATCGGCGCGCTCGTAGACCGTGACGAGGTGCCCCGCCTGGTTGAGCTGGTCCGCGCAGGACAAGCCCGACGGTCCGGAGCCGATCACGGCGACCTTCTTTCCCGTGCGCTTCGCGGGAGAACGGGGAGCCATCCAGCCCTCTTCCCAACCCCGGTCGATGATCGCACACTCGTTGTTTTTGATGGTGACCGGAGGCTCGATGACGCCGAGCGTGCAGGACCCTTCACAGGGAGCGGGGCAGACCCGCCCGGTGAATTCCGGGAAGTTGTTGGTCTTGAGGAGCCGGTCGAGCGCTTCGCGCCAGCGGTTCTTGTAGATCAGGTCATTGAACTCCGGGATAAGGTTATTGATCGGGCACCCGCTCGCCATTCCGGAAAAGAGCATTCCGGTGTGGCAGAAGGGAGTGCCGCAATCCATACAACGTGCGGCCTGCGCCCGTTGATGCGCTTCGCTGGCGTGGATCTTGAACTCTTTCCAGTTTTTGATGCGTTCCAGTGGTGCGATTTCGGACACGGTCTTGCGTTCGATTTCGAGAAAGCCTGTGGGTTTGCCCATGGTGATGCCTTGCTTGTGTGGGATTATGTTTGGTTCATGTATTGGCGTGCACCCGGATCAGTTGCCCCCTGCGCGGGCCAGATCCTTGATGTTCTCTTCGAATGCGGCCATGGCTGCTTCGTCTCCGGACAGTCCCTGTTCCTCGACTTTCCGGAAGCACTGCAGCATCCGTTCGTAGTCGCGCGGGAAAACCTTAAAGAATCGTGGCGCCAACTCCTTCCAGTAGTCGAGCAACCACTTGCCGCGGACGGAATCGGTGTAGCGCACATGCTCCGAGATCGCCGTCTTGACCTGTTCGATTTCCTCGTCTCCGCACTCGATGAGACGGTAGAGGTTGACCATGTCTTTGTTGAGGCGTTTTTCGAACATGCCGTCCACATCGAACACGTAGGCGATGCCTCCGGACATGCCGGCTGCGAAATTGCGTCCGGTTTCTCCGAGGCAGATCACTTGTCCGCCGGTCATGTATTCGCATCCGTGGTCTCCGACTCCTTCGATTACGGCGTGTACGCCGGAGTTGCGCACGCAGAAGCGTTCGCCGGCCACCCCACGGATGTAGGCATTACCGGAGGTTGCTCCGTAGAAGGCCACGTTGCCGATAATGATGTTTTCCTCTGCTTTGAACGCCGATCCCTTGTGTGGATAGACGATGACCTTTGATCCCGACAATCCCTTGCCAAGGTAGTCATTGGCGTCGCCTTCCAGTTCGAATGTCATGCCGTTGGGCGTGAAGGCTGCGAAGGATTGTCCCGCGCTGCCGACGAACTTGAGGTGAACCGTATCGTCGGGCAGACCCCCGCTGCCGTGGGCGCGGGTGATCTCGCTTCCGGTGATGGTTCCCACCACGCGGTTGACGTTGGAAATCGGGAGTTCAGCTGTCACCTTTTTCCCGCTCTCAATTGCGGGTGCGCAGATCTCGAGAAGGCGGGTGATATCCAGTGATTCCTCCAGCCCGTGATCCTGAGCCACGGTGCAATGGGTGCTGTCTTCTCCGGCCACATCCGGCTTGTGGAAGATGGCGGTGAGGTCAACCCCCTTGGCTTTCCAGTGGTCGGTGGCTTCCGCAGTGTCGAGGCATTCGACGTGTCCGACCATCTCATTGATGGTACGGAAACCGTTGGCTGCCATGTGCTCGCGAAGGTCCATCGCAATAAAGGTCATGAAGTTGACCACGTGCTCGGGTTTACCAGCGAAGTTCTCCCGCAGGCGTGGATCCTGGGTGGCGACCCCGACCGGACATGTGTTTTTATGGCACACCCGCATCATGAGGCATCCGAGCGAGACCAGCGGCCCGGTGGCGAAGCCAAACTCCTCGGCTCCGAGAAGGGCGGCGATGGCCACGTCCCGTCCGGTTTTGAGCTGTCCATCGGTTTCGAGTACCACGCGGCTGCGCAGATCATTGAGCAAGAGGATCTGGTTGGTTTCGGCAAGCCCGAGTTCCCATGGTGCACCGGCGTTGTAGATCGACGAAGTCGGGGATGCTCCGGTTCCCCCGTCGTGCCCGGCGATCAGGATCACGTCGGCATGGGCTTTCGCCACCCCGGCCGCGATCGTGCCGACCCCGACTTCCGCGACCAGCTTGACGTTGATGCGTGCGCGGCGGTTGGCGTTTTTGAGGTCATGGATGAGCTCAGCCAAGTCCTCAATGGAATAGATGTCGTGGTGGGGAGGGGGGGATACCAATCCCACACCCGGAGTGGAGTAGCGCACCTTGGCAACCCATGGGTAAACCTTGGAACCCGGTAACTCGCCCCCTTCACCGGGCTTTGCCCCCTGCGAAATCTTGATCTGAATCTCGTCGGCGTTCACCAGGTATTCGCTGGTCACTCCGAAACGGCCGGAGGCCACCTGCTTGATGGCCGAGCGTTTGCTGTCGCCATTGGGCAGGGTGAGGAAGCGCTCAGGATCCTCGCCGCCCTCACCAGTGTTGGACTTGCCTCCAATACGGTTCATCGCGATCGCGAGGGTCTCATGGGCTTCCTTTGAAATGGAGCCATAGGACATCGCGCCCGTTTTGAAGCGCTTGAAGATCGCTTCGATCGGTTCCACCTCCTCGATCGGGATCGGCTTGCGTTGCTGTCGGAAGCGCATCATCCCGCGCAGCGTGCAGAGGTTGGCGCTCTGGTTGTTCACCTTGGCGGCGTATTGCTTGTAAACCTCGTAGCTTCCAGTCCGCACCGCTTTTTGGAGCAGGTGAATCGTTTCGGGATTGAACAGGTGGTATTCACCATCGCGGCGCCACTGATAGACGCCGCCCGAATCAAGGGCGCGTTCGTTGGCTTCGATGTGTTGCCGTCCGGGGAAGGCAGCGCGGTGGCGGATGAGCGCCTCCTCGGCGATTTCGTTGATTCCCGAACCCTCGCAGCGGCTGGAAGTGCCCGGGAAGAATGCGTCCACAAGCTGGGTGCTCAACCCGATGGTCTCGAAGATCTGGGCACCCCGATACGATGCCACGGTCGAGATACCCATCTTTGCCATGGTCTTGACCACGCCCTTGATGGATGCCTTGATGTAGTTGTAGACGGCCTTCTCGAAGTCCATGTCGAGCATGGAATCCTGGATCATCTTGTGGATGGAATCGAACGCCATGTATGGATTGATGGCATCCACGCCGTAGCCAATGAGCAGGGAGAAATGGTGCACCTCGCGGGCTTCGCCTGTTTCCACGATGATCGAGGAGCGGGTGCGGGTGCCCTTTGATACCAAGTGCTGGTGAAGTCCGCCTACGGCCAGCAGGGTCGGGATCGCGGCGTTTGCAGCATCGATACTGCGGTCGGACAGAATGAGGATGTTGACCCCAAGGTCGATCGCGTGATCGGCTTCGGCGTAGATGCGTTTCATGGCCGCATCGAGGTCGGCTCCACCCTCAGTCGCGGGGAAGGTCGCATCGATGGTGGCAGATTTGAAGCCATCCAACGCGATCTCTTGGAACTGGGCCAGTCGCTTGTTGTCGATGATCGGGTTATCGAGCCGGATCATGCGGCAGCTGCGCGGATCGGGCTGCAGGAGGTTTCCTTCCGATCCGATGAAGGTCTCGGTGGCGGTCACCAGCTCCTCGCGGATGCAGTCGAGAGCCGGGTTGGTGACCTGCGCGAAGATCTGCTTGAAATACTGATACAGGTGCTTGGGTTTGTTGGATAGCACCGCCAACGGAGTGTCGTTACCCATCGACGCGATGGGCTGAACGCCGTTGAGGGCCGTTGGCCCCAGCAGGAATCGCAGGTCCTCGTAGGTGTATCCGAACGCGAGTTGACGCTCGGAGACCCGGTCGGCTTCCACTCCCCGTGCATGGCGCGCAGGTGGCAGTTGACTGGCCAGTATGCGGTTCTGTTCGAGCCACTGGCGGTAGGGTTTGGCCGAATACACACGCTTCTTGATTTCATCGTCCGGGATGATCCGGCCTTCTTTCATATCCACGAGGAACATGCGCCCCGGGCGTAGGCGTCCCTTCTGAACCACGTTTAGCGGGTCTAGATCCGGTATGACCCCCACTTCCGATGCCATGATGACGAGGTCGTCGTTGGTCACGTAGTAACGGCTGGGACGCAATCCGTTGCGGTCGAGCACGGCGCCGATCTGATACCCATCGGAAAAGGTAATGGATGCGGGACCATCCCATGGCTCCATCATACAGGCGTGGTATTCGTAGAATGCCCGCTTATCCTCGTTCATGAGGGTGTGACGTTCCCATGGTTCGGGGATCATCATCATCATCGCGTGAACCAGATCGTAGCCGCCCATGTGGAGGAACTCGAGGACGTTGTCGAAACGGGCGGAGTCGGAGCCGTCCTCCACGACCACGGGAAAGACGGAAGAAATATCGGAGCCGAACAGACCCGATTTGCAGAGTCCCTGACGCGCCTTCATGAAGTTCGCGTTGCCCATGATGGTGTTGATTTCACCGTTGTGGGCGATGAAGCGATTCGGGTGGGCGCGTGACCAACTCGGGAATGTGTTGGTGGAGAAACGGGTGTGCATCAGTGCCAGAGCCGATTCGAAATCGGGGTCATGCAGATCCGGAAAATACTCCGAAAGCTGGCATGGTGTGAGCATGCCCTTGTAAATCATGGTCTTCGCAGAGAGTCCGGTTACGTAGAAGTAGTCACCTCCGGGGAAGCGGTTTTTGCGGTTTCCGTGGACGTCGAGGAACTGATTGGGAACCTCATTGGTGTGAATGGCATTGCCAACCCGCTTGCGGATCACATAGAGCCGGCGCTCGAAGTCCATCGGATCGGTGATCGATGGGTTGCGACGGATGAAGATCTGCATGATCGTCGGTTCATAGCGACCCGAGGTCTTGCCGAGAATATCGCTCTTGACCGGGACCGTGCGCCAGCCGATGAACTTCTGGCCTTCCTCGCGGACGATGTGCTCGAACAACTGTTTTGCCGCTTCGCGTTCCGCCGGGTTGGGGGAGAGAAATACCAGACCGGAGCCGTATTCGCCTTCAGGCGGAAGCTCAACGCCCATAGCGGCCATCTTCTTGCGGAGAAACTTGTCCGGCATCTGAACGAATATTCCGGCTCCGTCACCCGTCTTAGGATCCGCTCCGCTTGCCCCGCGGTGGTCCATTTGGGTGTTCATCGTAAGGGTCTTCTCGATGATATCGTGTGAGCGTTTACCTTTCAGATGCGCAATGAATCCGACTCCGCAGGAATCCTTTTCCTGGGATGGGTTCCAAAGTCCTTGTGGCTCGGGCCAGCCGAGAGGTGAGTGCAGGGATTTGGGCATAGTAATTCTGTGTCGCTTGGTTTGATGGTTAAGGCGGGCGACCTTGTTGCACTTCGCGTGCCGAACCTCGAAATTGCACAGCATTTGTGCTGAGAAATTTCGAGTTGATTGAAAAAAAGACAGCTTAGACCAGCATGAGCGCCGGGTTTTCGATGACTTCGCGAATCGCAGCCATCAACTGGGCTCCGACCGCGCCATCAATCACCCGGTGATCACAGCTCAATCCGATGTGCATCCGGTCCCCCGGAACAATCTGTCCCTTGGCGTCGACCACTGGTTTGCGAACCGTGGCGCCCACCGAGAGGATGGCTGCGTTGGGTGGGTTGATGATCCCGAAGAAACTGTGGATC
>JAQVLM010000239.1 GCA_028704125.1 Opitutales bacterium | reverse complement strand
TATTGCTTTGAGGTCCACTTCATCCATGCGCTCCTTCTTGGCCGTGCAATAGCTGCTTGTGGAGGCACTCAAAGCATCGAGCCCCTCCTCCATGCGGGCCTGTTGAATCTCCTGCAGTGCTGCCCGGTAACTGCTGCCCCAAAAAACCTGGCCCAGTGCTGCCCAGAACACCGTCTCACGAGTAAATGCCCGGTTCCTCTCACCAGGCTTCTTGCGAAGCATGCGCGTGTCGATCACTTCACCGAACACCGCACTCAACCTTTTGGGCTGTCCCTTGCGAATCTCCTCGACAGCTTCGAGCTGTTTTTGCAGGCTCGATTTCGGTGCTCGGCCAAATAAACGGTTAAATCCTTTGAAATATAACTTAAGTTGTTTCACACCAATACGTTATATTGGTATTTAGCCATGGTCGAGCACTATTTTATTCATCCGTATATTTTCAGGGCTTTTTCTTGCCCTTAGCCCCTTAATCTAGTGGCATTCACGTCAGGGATTGTAGTCGATCATCAGTTCAGGGCGTTGAGCAAGGTTGAACGCCTCGGAAGAGTAGAATACGTTGACCCCACTCATCCCTTCAATGATCAGGCCCTGGTTGTTGCCGTCAAGCCAACTGTCAAGGAGCGCCTTGCATGAGGATGGATCGCCGGGGTGGAAAACGAAGGTGATAGTGGAATCGATCGATTCACTGCCGTTGACCGATGCCATTGCGTCTGTATTGGGCCACGCGTCTACCATTTTGCCGTCTGAACCCTGCCAAGGGGAAGAACCGTTGATCGTGTTGTAGTTGGCATAACGTTCATGCCATACATTGCGGTCAAAGAGATTATGGGCATACAAGGTGTCGGCGGTGGGGGCTTCCTTGAATGTGAGGGTAAGGGTGATCCGGTTGACCGATGAATAAGAGGAACGACTCAGGGCAAGATTACTGAATCGGATGGCGAATTTGGTGTCCGATTCCATTGGAGCGACTTTAAGGGTGCGTTCATCGAGATCGTTCTTGCTGTTGAAAACCCCTCCATCAATGCGGTAGGTGTAGAAGTCCTCGGTTCCGCTATAGTTGGATACGCCGTCCCGGTAATACACCTGAACCGCGGAGAGACCGATCCATGGAACCAGAATCAGCAGTACGATTGAAAGGATTGAAAAGCGACGAAAAGACGGGAAGGTGAACAGGCTCATGGTGGCTTAGACGAAAGTGTGAGGGTTAAGCTTCAGAATTTGATGGAATTTCCTCTTTGGAGGTCAAGAGTCCGATGAATTTTTCCATGGCGGGAGTGAGGATGCGCCCCTTGCGGTGAATGATGAAAACCGGTCTAAGGAAGCGTTTGCCTTTGAAGTTCATTGCGACGAGAAGCCCTTTTTCGACTTCCTGAGTGACGGTGCTTCTCGGAATGATGGCCACACCCGCATTGATTTCGACGGCGCGTTTGACGGTCTCGATGTTGTCGAATTCCATCACGGGCAGGATATTAATGCGCGCATCGCGGAAGATCTGATCGGTTGCTTTCCTTGTGGGGATGTCGTTGTCGAATCCAATGTAGGCATGTTCGGGGAGCTCTTTGAGGTCGACGACATCCTTTTTTGCAAGCGGGTGATCGGGGCTGGCGATGAGCACGAGCTCATCCTCGAGGAAAGGAAGGTATTCGAGTTCACGGTTTTTGGTGGGATACGCCACAATGCCGAGATCTACGATGTTGTGGAGAACGTCTTCGTAAACGAGATTGGATCTGCGGTATTCCAAGTGAACATTCACCGTGGGATAGGTGCTCAGAAACCGCTTCATGTACGGAGGCAGCTCGTGCAAGCCCACGCTGTAGATGGTGGCCACGCGGATGTTACCGCTGATCACCTTCTTCATCTCCTGCAATTCACAGTCGAGACGTTCGTATAGGTTGAGGATTTCCTTTGCCGATTCGTGAAGCCTTTTTCCCTCGTTTGTCAGCTTGAATTGTTTCTGACTCCTGTCTACGATGAGTACCTTGAAGTGGTTCTCCATGGCCCTCAGTTGCTGGCTGACAGCGGATTGGGTGATTCCGTTGATCTTGGCAGCCTGAGAAAAGCTTTTGCTCTGAACGAGGTCGGCAAATATTTTGAAGTTCTCGATGTGCATTATGCTTTTGATAAAATTCTCTAATTGCCCAAACCGGAATAGTAAACAAAACTTTTATCGAATCCAGAAGAAAAAATGATAAGCTTCGATCAGTTTAAATGCAATCTGGAAGCGGTGCGCAAGCGTATCGTTCGGGCTGCTCATCTTAGTGGCCGGGATCCGGAGTCGATAAGATTGCTTCCGGTAACAAAGACGCATGGGCCGGAGGTTTTGGAGTATGTGAAACGTATCGGGATGGATCGGGTTGGCGAGAACCGGGTTCAGGAGACGATGGAGAAGCAAGGTGGGGAGTGGCGGAAGAATCTGCATTGGGACCTGATCGGCCATCTTCAGTCGAACAAGGCGAAGCATGCGGTGGAATGCTTCGACCGGATCCAGTCGGTGGATTCGCTTGCGTTGATTCAGAAGCTGGACCGTTTGGCGGGCGGCCGTGGAATGGTGTTGCCGGTATTGCTGCAATTCAACACGGGGCATGATCCCGCCAAGAGCGGGTTTGAACCGGAGGATGCCGATATGGCCGTGGAAGCTTGCCTGCGATGTGATGCCTTGAAACTGGAAGGATTGATGACGATCGCGCCTCTGGTCGAGGATCCGGACGCTGCGCGGCGTGCATTTGCGGGTTTGCGATTGTTGAGGGAGCGGTTGATGCGCACTTTTGGTATTGCGTTACCTGAGCTTTCAATGGGTATGACATCGGATATGGAAACCGCAATTGAAGAAGGCAGCACCTGCCTGAGGATTGGAACTGCTCTTTTCGGGGATCGCACAGGAGGGGCACACCATGTCGGATGATGCAAAAGATGCGGGTTTTTGGAACCTGCCGAATGGATTAACCTTGGCGCGCATCCCGCTGCTTGTTTTGGGCATTGTTCTCATTGAATGGGGAATTGCGGGTGGCGCGGTTATCGGCGCCACATTGCTGTTTGTTGGGATGATCAGTGACTTTCTGGACGGGTATCTGGCGCGAAAGATGGGGCTGACCTCCCGGTGGGGAGCGGTCATGGATCCATTGATTGACAAGTTTTTTGTGTTGGGGCTGAGCACTTGGTTGTTGATGGAGGGATGGTTGCCGGGATGGTGTCTGTGGTTGTATTTGGCCGTGTTGCTCCGCGAGCTCGCAGTGACCGGGCTTCGGGGTGGCTCCCTGTTTCCGAACCAAGGTGGTTTTGGGGCCGACAAATTGGGGAAATGGAAAACAACCGCTTTTTTCGTATCCCAGGTGGGTTTCCTGATTGCTGTTGCGGTGATTCGTGAAGGCTGGTCTGACGTGGTTGGAGCACGGTTTGTGGAGGTGTTCAGGTTGACGGGAGTCGGGGCGTTTGTGATTGCGGCGTTTTTGACAGTGCTTTCGGGGTGGCGGTATTTTTCGCGGATGGGGAGGACGGTATGAACCGGATAGGATTGGGATGGGTTCGGATGTTGCCCCCGGGAGTGATTCTGGGGTTGGGTTTGCTATTTGGAGCCGGGCGTTGGAAGTATGGGCCGGGAACGATCGGTTCGTTGATCGGAATCCTTTGGTATGCCTTGTTGTTTGGTTCGATGGGACCGGTCATGGGTGGGTTAGTCATGTTGCTCAGCGCATGGATTGCGATCGGTTTGTGCGATGCGTCCGCCCGGCTTTTGGGGCAAAAAGACCCGTCTTCGGTTATTCTTGATGAGTGTATTGCGATACCATTTTGCTTCATCGGTTTTGATGGATTTTTCGGCGAAATGCCGGCATGGCCCTACGTTTTGCTCGGTTTTGTGCTTTTTCGTGTGTTCGACATCTCAAAGCCGCTGTTTATCGGGCGTTTGGATCGCATTGAAGGCGGAATCGGAATCGTGGCCGACGATGTCGCTTCAGCGCTAGTGACCTGCGTTTTGCTTCACTTTGTTCACCTTCAGGGGTGGTTTGACGGTTGGGTGGGATTGAATTGAGCCAATGGACATGCCGGTTTCTGTTAACAGGAACGGTGGCTTTTATGCATGATGGTGCATATGTAAAACATTCAAATGCAGGGATATGGTGTTGCCAACGGCGGTGTGAAAGTTCTAGCTGGAGGGTGTCAGGAATCGAGTATGAACCGCGATAAACCATCAGATCGGGAGGAATGTGACGATCCCTGGGCCAAGCTGTCTCCGGAGCAGAGAAAATAGGCGCAGGTGCATTTGCGCATCCTCTATGGTGTGATGGTGTTGATGATCATAGGCCCGCTTATTCTCCTGCTTGTTTTTGGTCGGCCATAATCAACCAATTGACTCTTTCCTAGTATGCAAAAGACGATTACGATTCTCCGCGTGTTTTTTTTCGGGCTTTGCATGCTCGGTTCCTGGATGTATTTGTTCATCGCGGGAGATGAAAGCCCGCTCCGCGTTTTCACGATTGGGGCCTGTTTCGGAGGGCTGGTGATCCTGATTGATGTTTACATCAAGGGTTTTTCCCTGAGCGGATTTTCCGCGCTGACTTTCGGTTTGGCCATTGGTGGCCTATTTTCCTACATGATTGCGTCGTCTCCGCTGTTTGAGCCCTTGGCGGAGGAGTATCCTGAAGGCGTCTACATGGTAAGGTTAGCGGTGACCGTAGTCATGATGTATCTTGGGGCTGTGATCGCCTTGAGGGGTCGTGACGAGTTCTACCTGGTGATTCCCTACGTGCGGTTCGATCCTAAGTATGCGGATCAGCCGATTACATTGATTGACACCAGTGCGCTAATTGATGGGAGAGTTGAGGCGATATGTCGGGCCAGATGGCTGACTTACGGACTGGTGATCCCGTCCTTTGTTCTTCAGGAATTACACCGGGTTGCCGACTCCGGTGATCCCCGGAGAAGGGAACGGGGACGGAAGGGGCTGAAAGTTTTGAATGAACTGAAGGTGATGCCTAACCTCGACTTGCGGATTCATGAGGTGGATTTGGGAGCGGGTGAGCGGGTGGACGAGAAACTGGTTTTTTTGGCCAAGAACATGCGGGCAAGGCTGCTCACGACCGACTATAATCTGGCGCAGATGGCTCAGTTCCGCGGGGTGGACTGGTTGAACCTGAATGAGCTTTCACAGGCGCTTCTTCCGGATGTGGATATTGGCCAAAGTATAAGGGTGGAACTGATCCGTGAGGGAAAAGACAACCATCAGGCGGTAGGTTACTTGCGGGATGGCTCAATGGTGGTGGTCAACCATGGGCGCAAGCTGATCGGTAGCACGGTTGAAGTGGAAATCACCAGTATTGTGCCGTCGTCGGCCGGAAAGGTGATTTTCGCGGAGCACCTCGAGTCATCCAGAATTGAGGAAGACTAAACCGCTATCGGTGCTGCAATTCTCGGATGTGGATCGTAGCCTTCGAGAGAGAAATCCTCATAGCAGAACGCGTCGATTGAGCGGATATCCGGATTGATTTTCATCCGCGGCAAGGTTCTTGGTTCTCTGGCCATTTGAGTTTTAACCTGTTCGAGATGGTTGAGATAAAGGTGGAGATCCCCGAAAGTGTGCACGAAATCTCCGGGTTTCAGG
>JAQVLM010000238.1 GCA_028704125.1 Opitutales bacterium | reverse complement strand
CATCGTCCTTGGCAAGTTTCCGGAGGATGCCCGACACCTGTGCCCGGGTTTCGACATCCAGGCCGCTAAAGGGTTCGTCGAGCAGTAGGATGCGTGGGTGTGACGGGAGCGTGCTCAGGAAGAGGGCTTTCATGCGCTGCCCGCGGGAGAGGTGCTTGAGTTTGCGGTCGAAGGGGATGTTCAGGGATTCTTTCAGGGCGTCCAGCCTCGCATTGTCCCACTCCGAGTAGAACCCGGAGCAATACTCGACAAACTGGGCAACAGTCATCCAGGATGGAATTTTGAGCCCTTCCGCGATGTAGGCGATCTTGTCAAAATCCGGACCATCGAGTTTACCGCAAGGTCGCCCGAGGATTTCGGCATGGCCCTCGCTTGGCCTGTAGATGTTGAGCAGGAGGCGAAAGGTGGTGGATTTTCCGGCTCCGTTGGATCCTAGATACGCGACCACTTCTCCGGCCTGGATCGTGAGGTTGAGGTTGTCAACTGCGACAACGTGCCTGAAGCGTTTGGTAAGGCCGTGGGTTGAGACAACAATTGGAGGGGTATGCATAAGCCATTACTGCTTTGATTTGAATTCACAGTCAAACCAATCCTGAACACCCGCTCCAAGTGATGAAGGCATCGCGAGCCGATCGTTTCCGTCGGCGAGAACGCCCTTGGTCAGGCCCCCTGTTTTCCGGGTGACGTTATCGAGCCAAGGCAAATGGCATGGCCCGGCTCGAGCACAATCCTGTCAGGCCCGGTTTGTGGGATTGCGGTTATTCATGCGACTGCCGCCCCGTAGCGGGCGCTCACGACGGACCAGTCGACCGTATTCCACCATGCCTGGATGTAGTCGGCCCTGCGGTTTTGGTATTTGAGGTAGTAGGCGTGCTCCCAGACGTCGATTCCGAGGAGTGGGATGCCCTCCGCTTCGACGGCCCCCTTCATCAGAGGGTTGTCCTGATTGGGGGTTGAGGTGACTACGAGTCCGTCAGGGGTGGCGATCAACCATGCCCAACCACTGCCAAAGCGCCCCATGGCCGCAGTCGCGAAACGCTCGCGAAACGCGTCCATCGATCCGAACGTGGAGGTGATTTCGAGGGCAAGTGGATGTTCGGGATTCAGGACTTGCGGGGTGGGACTCATGGATTCCCAGAACAGGCTGTGGTTATAGTGCCCGCCTCCATGGTTGCGGATCGCGGTTCGGAGGGGTTCGGGATACTCCGGAAGCTTGGCAAAGAGTTCGAGAATGGATGGGGGCGGCTGGAGTCCGGCGTTTTCCAGTGCTTTAGTGATTCCCTTGATGTAGGCTGCGTGGTGTTTGCCGTGATGGATCTGCATGGTTTCCGCATCGATGTGTGGTTCGAGTGCATCAAAGGCGTAGCCCAGATCCGGCAGAAGGAATGCTGAAACGGAAGCAGCGGCAGCGGTCGCAGACGGTTTCGTGGAAGCCGATAGTCCACCGCCCAACACGGGGAGCAGGGCGAGGCATGCGCTTTGGGAAAGAAAGGTTCGACGATTGATCATTGGAGTGTTCATACGGCTTGAGTATCCGGGGTTCTTGGTATTGGCTTACAATTCAGAACGGGTAGCCGTCCGCCCCGAACTTGCAAACCCGAGAGCCAAAAAGCCGGTTTTGCGCCCCTGACCGAAATCCCCATGCTCAATACCAACCTGCAGGCGCTCGATTCCCGATTTCCGGAGATCACCGGTGAACTGAGGTCTCATCTGGTTTCCCACGCCGATCCGAATAGCTTGGGCGCGGGTGACTTCAGCGTGGTATATGGTCAGCTCGATCCGAAGGGTTTGATGGATCGTTGGGTTGCCCGATGCGAAGCCCGTCCTTTCAGCCTGATGGTGACGACCGGGATCGGCAATGCCTCCCACATCCGGGCGTTGTTGGCCCATTTGCCCATGACGAGCCGGGTGGCTGTGCTCGAGCATGATATCGACAGCTTGTTTGTCGCGTTGAAATCTTTCCGTCTGGATGACTTGTTGCTGAATCCACGTCTGGTGTTGCTCACGCCTTTCACTTATCGCGACATCATCATGCGGCTTAATGTGGAGCTGTTTGGGGTCGATTCATCTGCGGTTCATCCTTTCAGCCCGCTTTCGGAACGCGCCCCTTCGCTCTATCAGAACCTGCTGGGTTCGGTGATGCGTCAGTTCACCATCCGTTGGCGGCAGATCAAGACGGACATCGGAAACAGCGAAGTGACCTTCCGTAACACCGTCCGGAACCTGCGTGCCATGGGTTGGACTTCGAACCCCGGAGGCTTCACGCATCTGTTTCCGGAATCGGCTCTCGTTCTTGTTGCCGCCGGGCCTTCCCTGGACGGGCATTTTGAGTTTCTGCGTCAGATCCAGGACCGGGCGATTATCGCTGTCGTCAATTCCGCCTATCGTGCGGTGGTGGGTCAGGGTATCCGGCCGCATCTCACGGTTGCGGGCGATCCCAAGAAGGACACCGATCGCGGATACGAAGGGGCCAGCACGGATGGGCCGGTGTTGTTTTGCCCCTACGTTGTGTATCCCGATGTTCCCAAGCGTTTTTCCGGCCGGACCGTCGGCTTGTCGAGCTCGAACCAACTGCTGGCGATGATGCGGCGCAACCTTCAATTGCCGGACGATCCTCCGGTCGTCGGCGAAGGAACCATCTCGGCCACCGTGGTGCATCTGGCAGCGCTGTTCGGCTGCTCCCATGTGTTCCTGGTCGGTCAGGATTTGGCGCTGTCCAGAGATGGGCGAACGCACACCGCCGATTCGTTTTATTCCGATGATCGGATCAATTGTTACGATCTCGGTCAGTGCGAATGGATTCCGGGAAATGACGGTGAACCGGTTCCCGTCGAATGGAAGCTCAAGTCATATCACCGCATCTTCGAGAATCTGGTGAGCCATTACGCCCGGATTCGCTTTCACAACCTTTCCGTGCATGGTGCTTTGATTCATGGTGCTCCCTTCACCACCGAGGCGGAGGCTCTGGATATCCTCTCGTCTGCCCGTATGTATCCCTTCAGTGAGAAACTCGCGGAGGTAATCGAAACCCAACGTGTTCCGGAAAGCGCGACGGAAGCAGCTTTCGAGATTCTGGCGCACTACAAGGGTTTTCTGGAGCGTTTGCTGTTTCGTTTGGTTGAACTCGGAACCCTGTCCGAGCTGCATCCCGAATGGATGGGGGTGAAGATGGGGGATCCGGAGTTTGAAGCGTCCCGGCTGGGTGAATGCAGGCGATCCATCCTTGAATGGCTGGGTGAGCATGCGCACTTCAGTAACCTGCTGATCGAGGGGCGCAGTCGTAGGCTCTTTGATGCGTTCATTCGGAAGCATCCCGACTGGGCGTTGTTATCGAATCCCAACGCAACCCTTGGGCAGGCCATGCATCAGGTTTGGGCGCTCGCCGATGGTTGCGCCTGGCAGATCGATGTGTTGAAGGACGAGGTTCCGGATTTGACCTGTGGGAATAATGGCGAATCTTCCGGAACATGACCCGATCTGAACGCGCCAGACATGTTGCCGCAACGCTTGAGCGGCTTTTTCCGGAGGTTCCGATCCCGTTGCACCATCGGGACCCCTATACGCTGCTGGTTGCCGTGTTGTTGTCCGCCCAGTGCACAGACAAGCGCGTGAATACGGTGACTCCGGAACTGTTTGCGCTCGCACCGGATCCGGAATCCATGGTGCGCCTGAGTGTGGAGGAAATCGACCGGATCGTGCGGCCCTGCGGACTTTCTCCCATGAAGGCGAAGCATATCCGGGCGCTTTCTGTGCTGCTCATGGACAAACACGGCGGGCAGGTCCCGGCTGACATGGCAGCGCTGGAGGCGCTTCCGGGAGTCGGGCACAAAACGGCCTCGGTGGTGATGGTGCAGGCATTTGGTGTGGCAGCATTTCCCGTCGACACCCATATCCATCGGCTCGCCGAGGTGTGGGGCTTGAGCAGTGGATCGAGTGTGGTACAGACTGAGCGCGACCTGAAGGCCCTTTATCCCGTCGAGACATGGGCCAAACTCCACCTTCAGATCATCATGTATGGACGCGAGATGTGTGCCTCCCGCGGATGCGACCGCATGCGCTGTGCCCTTTGCCGGGAGATGTTTCCCGATCGGAAGCGACCCTACGTGCGCAAAGGATGACCGGGTTTCAATAGATGATCGAGGTGGGTTTCGCCGTTTTCGTTACTTCTTCGCAAATGAGAGTGAGGTGTCTATTGCAAAACGCGATTGCATGGGGCAATGTGGTCTTCGGTATTCATATATGACGGCGCTCTTGTTCAAGTTGACGGGTGGGATCGGGTTGTTCCTGCTGGGTATGGTGTTGCTCACGGATGGTTTGAAGGCGTTTGCGGGGGATGCGTTGCGCCGTGCGCTTGTGAAGTTTACTGGCAATCCATTGAAGGCATTTGTATCCGGATGTGTGGTGACGCTTATGGTGCAGTCTTCCAGTGCGACGACGGTTGCCGTGATCGGGTTTGTGAGCGCGGGGTTGCTGACTTTTCCACAGGCGGTGGGAGTGGTGATCGGCGCGAGTCTGGGAACGACCGGAACCGGTTGGATCGTGGCGGAGCTTGGATTGAAGGTGAGTGTGGGTTTCTATGCGTTGCCGCTTGTGGGTGCTGGCGCATTCATGAACCTGCTGGGGAATGGGCGTTGGAAAGCGCTGGGAATGGCGTTGGCCGGTTTTGGGCTTATCTTTGTTGGGATTGAGACGCTTCAGGAGGGGATGAATGGACTGGCTGGAGTCTTCAATTTTGCCGGGCTGCCACAGGGCGGTTTTTTGAGTGTGTTGTTGATGGTGTTGATCGGCATCGCAATGACCCTGATCATGCAGAGCTCGAGCGCTGCGGTGGCGACTACGCTGACCGCTCTGCACACGGGTGGAATCCATTTTGAGCAGGCGACCGCTCTGGTGATCGGTGCGGCGGTTGGCACAACTGTCACCGGGGTGTTGGCTGCGATTGGAGGAAATGTATCGGCGAAGCGCACAGCTTTGGCTCATGTGACGTTCAATGCCGCAACCGGTTTGATCGCGTTGGTGATGCTTCCCTTTTTTCAGGCGGGAATTGCCTGGGCACAGACCCACATCGGGATGGATCCGGGAGCGACGAGTCTGGCTGCGTTTCATACTTCATTCATCGCGCTGGGTGTGTTGGTGTTTTTGCCGTTTGTACGGAGGTTTTCGATCGCGATTGAGAGGTGGTTGCCGGATCGTGGTCCCTCACTCACTCGGCATCTGGATCCTACTCTCGTGCACCTTCCCGAGGTGGCGCTTGAGGCCAGTCACCGTGCATTGAAAGAGATCGCGGGGGAGTCCTATCGGATATTGCGGGCGCGTTTGGAAGGGCGTTGGGGGAGCCGGGAGCTCCGGATGAGTGAGTCCATTCGAGCGGCGCTCGATGCGACTCAGGGATTCATTGCGGGAGTACCCGCTGTGCGGGTGGGAGCTCCTATGGCACAATCCCGTCTGGACCAGTTGCATGCGGTGGATCATCTGGTGCGTTTAACCGGGTCGTTCCACCCATCGTCTGGTGTGCTGGAGCATTTGTCTGACGAGCGAATGAGGACACCGGTCTCCCTGTGTGTCGGAGTTCTGGTGGCTGCGGGGGAAGGCGTGAAGGATGAG
>JAQVLM010000237.1 GCA_028704125.1 Opitutales bacterium | reverse complement strand
TGTGAGGACAGTGTGTGGTCGGGTTGGCCCAATCCGGGCGCAGCAAACCCTGCGGCGGCTGAAGCACTCCCCCGGATTCGGGAACTCTTTGCTGAGGGAAAGGATGCTGAAGCGCAGGCATTGACCATCGAAACACAGAAGGGAATCTGGCAACCGGATCCAACATGGAACACCTACGAGGCCTACGGCACGTATCAGATGCTCGCGTTTCTCGATCTTGAGTTTGAGCATTCCATCGACGCGACGAAGAGCTACAAACGATCCCTCGACCTCGAAACCGCTGTCGCAACGGTCTCCTATCAATCAGCTGGCATAACCTACACCCGCACACACTTTGCCAGCCATCCGGATCAGGTCATGGTCATCCATCTCCATTCCGACACCCCGGGGGCCCTCAACTTGCGGGCAGCCCTAACCCGCCCGGATTCCAACGCGCGCACCACGACCGATCAGAATGGCTTTTTGCTTTTGCAAGGCACAATGGATGCCCCATCACCCATCGAGGGGCTTTCCTACCATTGCCGTCTCGCATGGAAGGTCGAAAACGGAACGGCTGAGGTTTCGGAAGATCAGGTCTCATTCAAGGATGCGGATGCCGTAACACTCTTCCTTGCAGCAGCGACCAATTACCGTGGCTTGCTGAATGCTCCTGAATACCTTGGCGAGCCACCGCTGGCTCACACGGCAGAGCAGATCCGTCATGCGCTTTCGACCGCTTATATCGAGCTTCAGGACCGGCATACCATGGACCACCGTGCGCTCTTCGGGGAGGTTGCCCTTGAGGTCGAAGGACCTGACCGGAACAGCATCCCAACCGATCAGCGGATCCACAGCATGGAAACCGGCGATTCCGATCCGGGCCTGGTCACCCTGCTTTTTGATTTCGGACGCTACCTCATGATCGCGTCCTCCCGGCCCGGTGCACTTCCTGCCAATCTGCAGGGACTCTGGACAACCGCCCGGTATGATGAAGAAAAACAACAATTCGACTACTACACCCCTTGGAATGGCGATTACCATACCAACATCAATGTTCAGATGAACTACTGGCCGGTGCATGTGGCAGGTCTGGATCCCTGTTCCGATCCACTGGTCGATCTCATTCGCGGGATGGCCAAAGCCGGCACCGAAACCGCAAGGATCCAGCACGGATGCAGAGGGTGGACCGTTCACACCATCCACAACGTCTGGGGTTTTACCGCTCCCGGATGGGAGGCCTCATGGGGGCACTTTCCCATGGCCGGACCTTGGATGACCCGTCACCTTTGGGAAAGATATGCCTATACGATGGATTTGGACTACCTGAAATCTGTCTACCCGATCATCTGCGAGTCCACCCGCTTTGTCCTCGACTGGTTGGTCGAAGATCCGGACTCAGGGTTTCTGGTGTCGGGGCCTTCGGAATCCCCCGAAAACCGCTTCCTGTTGGAAGATGGAACCATCGCCTACTTCTGCATGGGACCGACCATGGATCAAATGATCGCGCATGATTTGTTTCAGATTATGGAGTGTGCGGCAGATGCGCTCGGAGATCCGTCCCCTCTCCGCGAAGAAGCCAAAGCAGCACGCGAGAAGCTCCTGCAACCCCGTATTGGGAAAGATGGCAGGATACTCGAATGGTCTAAGCCCTACCAGGAACCCGATCCCGGGCATCGTCACATTTCCCATCTCTACGGCATGCATCCGGGCTTCCAGTTTGGCCGGGACCATCAGCCCGAATTCATGAAAGCGGCCGAGCAAACCATCCTGCACCGTCTCGCCCACGGGGGTGCCCATACCGGATGGAGCCGGGCATGGGTCGCCATGTTCCAGGCCCGTTTGAATAATGGAGCTGAAGCCCTCCGGCACCTCCAGCTTCTCCTCGCCAAATCCACCCTTCCAAACCTCTTCGGCACCCACCCGCCCTTCCAAATCGACAGCAACTTCGGGGCTTGCGCGGCCGTTGCTGAAATGCTCCTCCAGAGCCATCAGATCAACGCAGACGGAACCTTCGATATCCGCATCCTTCCGGCACTCCCCCCATCATGGCCAAACGGACAATTCCGCGGATTGAAGGCTCGGGGAGGGTTCTCGGTCGATGTCGAATGGAAGAATCATCAGGTCACCTCTTTGACCCTTCATGCTCCGAACATCGACGCAAAAACAACCCTTCACGTGGGGGACAACGCCATACCCGTCTCCCTCAAGGCTGGCCGGAGTCTTTCCCTCCAACCTTAATGCCGAAGCTTTTCAAACGGGAGCGAAGGGTATTGGGGTGCAGGCCCAGCAAAATGCTCGCGCTCCCTTCCCCTTCAATCCTGCCACCGGCCTGAACAAGTGCCCGCTGTAGGTTTTCGCGTTGAAAAACCGCCATATCCTCTTCGTTGAGCACACCAACGCCCAACCCGAAATCCTTTACCATAGCCGAACCCGAAGCGGATGAAACTGCCGCCATATCACGACCCGGCAACACAAAACGCAACTCGCGCCCGCCCGATAGGATCACGGCCCGCGCCACCACATTCTGAAGCTCCCGGATGTTGCCCGGCCATTCGTAACTCTCCAGTATCCGCATCACCTCCGGAGCAACCGGAATCACACGATACCCGAACTTCCGGCATTCGCTCTCAACGAAATGATTCACAAGCAGCGGTACATCGGCAACCCGTTCCCGCAACGGCGGGATACATATCGGAAACACGCTCAAACGGTAATACAGATCCTGCCGGAAACGCCCCTCCCGGCACTCCCGCTCCAGATCCCGGTTAGTCGCGGCAATCACCCGCACATTCACCTCGATGGTTTTGTCCTCTCCAACCGGCTCAAAGGTTCCTTCCTGCAACACCCGAAGCAACTTGCTCTGCAAATCCATCGGGATTTCCCCGACCTCATCCAAAAACAGGGTTCCTCCATCGGCCAGGAGAAAGCGTCCGACCCTCGACTTCACGGCTCCCGTAAAGGCACCTTTGCAATGGCCGAAAAACTCGCTTTCAAAAAGCTCCTTAGGGATAGAGGCACAGTTCACCTTAACCAATGGTCCGGCCCGACGCCCACTCAGCTCATGAATGCGTCGCGCCATCAGTTCTTTTCCGGTTCCGGACTCCCCGGTCAACAAGACATTGGCCTCGGTAGGTGCCACCAGATCGATCTCGTTCAGCGCCTTCCGCAACACAAAACTCTCGCCGATGATCCCCCCGATATCGGCCTTTTCACGGGCCTCCTCCCTCAAATACTCGTTTTCCAGCGATAGCCTCCGGCCACTCTCCTCCATACGCTCCCATTCCGCAGCATTCGTCCATGCCGATCCAAGGTAGCAGGCCAAGATGCGATGCCACTTGAGCCTGCGTGAACGGTCAAGCTCAATGCTCCTCGAATAGCATGTCAGGAGAATTCCTTTGCCGTGATCATTCACACGGAACCCGCTCGCCACAAAGCTTTTGATGCTGAGCTCGGCCAATGCGCCGGGGACATTCCACTGTGTCGAATCAAGCGCATTGATCTGCCCGTCCACATCCATAGCCGACTCCGAAAGAAAGGCCATCCACGAACCCTCTCCCGTCTGCTTGGTCTTCAGTCGTTCCCCATCCACCCCGTTTCCATATCCCAGATACTCCAAACGAAGCGGAGCATCCGGATTGGGCTGAATCAAAACCGCCACCAGATCCGCATGATCCGGACGATTATTCAGAAATGCGGCATATCTCGAAAACAACGCGTCTCTCGTGCGCTCTTTTCCCAATCCCGACAAAAAATCCATGTGGGTATCCACATCGACCTGAGTCCGGCGAATCTCAAGATGGGTTCGCACTCTGGCCAACACCTCGGCATGATCCAGCGGCTTCGAAATGAAATCCACCCCACCGGCCGCAAACGCACGAGTCTTGTCCTCCGAATCCGACAATGCCGTCATGAAAATCACGGGAATCCCCGATGTCTCCGGTTGCAGTTTCAGCTTGCGACATGTCTCGATCCCACTCATGCCCGGCATCATAATGTCCAGCAAAACCATGTCCGGCTTCACCTTCGTCGCCTGCTTCAATGCGCTGGCTCCGTCCTCCGCCACCAGAACACGATAGCCCTCATCCCGCAAAGCCTCGAATACCACCCGCAGATTCACAGGCTTATCGTCGACCACCAGAACCGTGAAAGCTCCGTTCTTCTGCGTTTGAGGGATGCATGCCATGCCCGATACCCTCGCATATCCAAACGAACGATGACAACGAAATTCCGTGGTGATTCATTAGCAAGAGCCAATTTTGCAATAACTCCACCGAATTTTCGTAGTTCAGCTGAACTGCCGCATTTCTTACAAATGAATCGTTAACCGGATTATCCGGAAGGATCTTTCTTCAACGCGATTCCGGCGACCTTATGCCGGTGCCCCCTTTTTCCATGGCTTGTCTACGCGGGGTGGCCACGCCAGGAAGAAGTTGGTTTCGTTGCGGGTGAGGTTGGGATTGTAGTAGGGATCGTTCTCAATCACCGCGCCCCAGGTATCGAGCATGTATCGGGATTCCCGGTCAATCCGCTGCTTCTTTTCCGGAGTAATGTCATACCCGCGCGAAACGGATTCGTGATGGATCAGGCGGGCGTAAGGCGTCCACAAGGTATGGAGGCCAAGATCGCGCTTGAGGCGCAGGCAGTAATCCACGTCATTGTAGGCGACTGCCAACGCGTCGGTGTTGAATCCGCCCGCCTTGACAAAAACCTCCTTGCGTGTGGCAAGGCAAGCGCCGGTAACCGCCGAATACCACTGCGGCAAATGCGCCCGACCCATGTGCCCGATATCCCATTCGCTGAGGAACTTGAACGCTTCCACAGCGATGCCACCCACTCCCAGCACCACACCAGCGTGTTGCACCGTGTGATCCGGGTAGAGCAAGCGCGCGCCAACCGCGCCGATCTCCGGTCGCATTGCCTGGCTCACCAGCTCTTCAAGCCACTCGGGATCAGAGACTTCGATGTCGTTGTTCAGGAACACCAGAACCTCGCCACTGGCGACTTCAGCCCCGTGGTTGTTGATCGCCGAGAAATTAAAGGGATGATCCCAGTCCGACACGTGCACCTGTGGATGGCGCTTCAGCGTATCCAGATACTCGAGCATCTCTGGCTCATCGGACTGGTTGTTCAGCAGGACAATCTCAAAGGACCGGTATGCGGTCTTCTCCAGAATACTGTCGATGCACTGCCGGGTCACCTGCATCTGGTTGCGGGTGGGAATGAGGATACTCGCCTGCACGGGACGCGTAAGCCCGAACTTCACGCGGAATGCGCCTTGCCATGGCCCATCCGAAACGGTGGCGTGCCATCCCTTGGTCCGGACAAATGCCTCGATCGCACGCTTTCCGGCGACTACCGCGTAGGGCTTGCTGTCGATCGAATGAGCGGTCGAAGTCTCCGTGTAGCGCCAATGGTATAGCACCCGCGGGATGTGATGGATCCGGGATGGATCACTGCGAGCAATGAAGCGCAACGCCAGATCCCAGTCCTGCGAACCGAACAGATCCACCGTGAAGCCACCGATGTCCTTCAAAATGCTCGTCCGGTAGACGCCGAGGTGGGACACACAGTTTTGGGTCAGGAACAAATCCAGGTTCCAATCGGACTTGAAATAGGGGTCAAATCGATGCCCCTCCT
>JAQVLM010000236.1 GCA_028704125.1 Opitutales bacterium | reverse complement strand
GAGTCGCTTATCAAGGTATTCCGTCTGTCAATGCCAGCGCACACGCGGTGAACGTAACGCTTTCAGTTGCCTGCTCCCAACCCGGCTGGATGGCGTCGATCCCCGGAGGCGCGACCGCTGTGGTGGATGCATCGGGCCACCTGGATATTCCGACACAGGTGGAGGTGGCGGCAGGTGCCATGCCCGGTGACCGTTGCGACGTATCTTTGTCCGTGGTGACGGAAGCGCTAGAAGTAAGCAATAGCGTGGAATTGACGGTCACCCTGAACCGGATCGCGATCAGCCCATTGCCAGCGGATTTCGGGCTGGTCCCGATGGGCTGCCCGGCTGTGCGATCCCTTTCTCTGGTCAATCACGGGGATGAACCCATGATGGTGGGTACGGTCACTGTGAGCGGATCAGGTCTCACGATCATGAATGACGGAGTAAGCGGGCAGACGATACCCGCCGGAGCATCCCGCGCGCTGCAGTTGCAGTTCAATCCGCTTGCAGCCGGTGTTGTCAATGGACAGCTGAACTGGCCCATTCAGGCACCCCATGCGGAAAGTATCCTTACCGGAGTGACGGGAACCGGGCTGTATACGCCACCACCACCTCCTCCTCCGCCTGAACCCGAGCCCATCCTGGAGGAACACCATCATAACCTGCTGGGCAACACCGCCCGCTTCAACCTCTGGAATCTCGACCCCAATGGACTTCTGCCACCGGGCACAGCCTGGTCGGTAGTGCAGGGCACACTGCCCGGAGGGCTGCGGATCCGGGATGGATGGGTAGCGGGAATCTTCCGCAACACCGGCAGTTACAGCTTCCAACTGAAGGCTGAAACGGATGCGGTCACCGTGATCCACACCTTCACGGTGCGGGTGATGACCCCCACGGTTTGCCCGACCATCTTCGGCGCATGGATCAACGGTGACTACCTTTCCATCGAAGTGCTCGAAGACGCCCGCCATGGCGTAGCTGCCCAGACCGCCCCGATGCGGATGACCCTCGAGCCTGGGCAATCCACTGAGATCCGCTTTGACTGGGACTACATCAAGGATGACTTCAGCTTCCGCCTCATCGATGGAGACCTGCCTCCCGGACTGATCCTCGATGGCGACTCCGGCGTGATTTCAGGCGTGCCAAGCGCATCCGGCTCCTACCGCTTCCTCGTCTCCGTCAAGGACTGGCGTGGCCGCGGCTACCAGTGGATTGAGGTAAATGTCCCCTGATCCTGTCGGTGTCTTTGGCTTATGGCCTGTGTGACAGCGATGTTAGAAGAGAAGAATCTTAACCACAGAGCGAATAGGATGCTCTTCCGTAGCGGAACACGTGAGTGTTCCGAACCGGCATTATCGGATTGAATAAGAAGATATTCTCACGCAGAGCCGCAAAGACGCAGAGGGAAGATAAATAGGGAGATTCTTCGCGTAGCGGAAATCGTGAGATTTCCGTCTTGGGATTTCGGACTGAAGAAGAATGTTCCCTCGCGGGGCGTGTCCGGCGAAGTCTGGCGGTAGCATGATGAAGACGGAAGGCGCCCAAGGTGGAGAGATCCACAGCATGCATTCTCCTCGTAGCGGAACACGTGAGCGTTCCGAACTGGGGCTTGGTTTGGAGAAGAAGAGGATCTCTCACAAAGGCGCCAAGCACAAAGGGGGGAAGAGGAAGATGGGGGCTTTACCACAGAGCGCACAAAGATCACAGAGGTGAAGGGAAGAAGGGGAGCTTAACCACGAAATACCGGAAAGCACGAAAGAGGGAGGAAGAGCGGCTCGGTGAGGACACCTCGCCCTACCGGTTTCCGGGAATAAAAGCTGTCCGAAGGTTTGGGACGTTAGGAAAACCCGTTCTCGTGAGATGGACTGTTGCAGGTAGGGATGAGCGTCCCCGCTCATCCGCAAGTGATTGAACGGCTGTTGGGGTATGGCAATAGAGGGTGCACTCCCTTCGGAAGAGTGCCATTGATCTCAAACCCTGAGCTGTATGTTTGAAAAAGAAGAGGGTGCTCTCACTAAAGCACCAAAGCACAAAGGGTAATACACGATGGGAATCAACCACTGATGGATTCCATTGAATCTTGATAATCGGGAGTATGGAAGTGATGCCCCTCCTCCGAGCTTCGTTCATCTCTTTTCAGACTGTGGAGGACGCGTCGTTGTGAATAGACTCCCCCTCTTCTGTGTGGTTATTTGATCTTGTAGCTAGACCATGCCTCTCATTTTTCGTGTTTTTAGAGTGGTTCGTGGTTCCTCTTCTTTGATATTGGACTGCGGCAAAAAAAACGCGACCATGGATGATCCGCTTCCCGGGGTGGAATGAAAGATGGTGCTGTGACGTGGATCCTGTCTGTCGCGGAACCCGTACGGTTGCTTGTCGAAGGAGGGTTGCGCTGATCAGCCGGAGCAGTGGCGCTGTGGGGTCCTAAAACCGTTTTTCCGCGCTTGACGGATGGGGGATTAGCGGTTTTCATCCACGCTTTGTCTTAACTCATCCGCATGATGAGAGGGGGATTAGCTCAGTTGGTTAGAGCGCTTGCATGACACGCAAGAGGTCGCTGGTTCGATTCCAGTATCTCCCACCATTTTATAACGTGGTAAATGTCCGATATTTAGGGACTTAGGTCGGATCCGGTAGACAAGACGATATTGCCGACTTTTCAACAAACTTTGCAAAGTTGGTTGCTTTTGTGGTCGGATTGTCAATATCTGTCAATGGATGGCAGGCGGACAGATCAGGCGTTTGGAATCTGGAAAACTTCCGTGGCAGGTCGCATACTACGACAACGGAAAGCGCCGTCGCAAGTGTTTCCGGACACGCATCGAGGCGGATGAGTTCGCCGTATCGGTCCAGGTCGATGCACGGAGCGGTGATATGGCTGTGACGGCCGACGAGCGCATGCTCTTGGCGCGTATGAGGCGAGAGGCTGGCAGGCTGGGTGTTAGCATGGTCGAGGTTGCGGAGCGTATCCTCGACGGCTTACGGGCTTCCACGCCGAAGACCGTATCGGTGACGGATGCGCAGACGGCGTTCATCGCGGACTGCGAGAAGCGAGGGCTTAGGATGGCTACGCTCACGCAGTATAGACGCTATGTATCTGAGCTTACAACGATGTTCGACGGGCGCAATGTCTCGGAGATCACCCGGGCGGAGGTGTTCGAGTGGCTGATGGCACGCTACCAGGACGACGCAAGCAGGCGGTTTGCGCGAACGGCCGTCCTCGTGTGGTTGCGATGGTGCGAGCACCATGGCATGTGCACAGGGTGGGAAAAGCCGATGTCATGGAAGATGCGCAGGACGGATGAGCGTCGGATCTCGATCTTCACGCCGTCGCAGTTTCGCTCCGTGCTTGACGCAGCACCGGACAGCATACGGTCCGGGCTTGCTCTGATGGGGTTCGCAGGGATCCGTCCGGAGGAGCTGGTCAGCGCGTCAAAGGCGCGGGTGCTTCGGTGGGATGACATCGAGTTCAAGGACCGCGTGGTCCACATACCAGGAGCGGTGTCGAAGGTGCGAGCGTATCGTGCGCTTACCGGCATCCCTGATAACCTGTGGACATGGCTCAAGCCGGGACGCGGGAACGTGGTCGGGTGCAACATGCGGAACTTCCGTGCGAGTCGCAAGCGTGCAGCGCTAGCGGCCGGGCTCGCCGTCTGGCCGAAGGACGTGCTCCGGCATTCGTTCGCATCCTACGGATTCCACGTGCTCGGAGCTGAGCACACCATCGAGATCCTTGGGCACACGAACCCACGGATGTTTTTCAGGCACTACAAGGGCGCAGCATCGAAGGCCGACGCCGAAGCGTGGTTTGCGATCAATAAACAGTGATACCAGGACGCGGTTCAGTTCTGGGGGCTCGTGCCACCGGGGTCATCCCGGAGTGAGGCGAGCGCCAATGGCAGCTTGGAAAGCACCTTGAAGTCTACATCTGCGACCATATCCAAGAGAGCGGATCGAAGGGCTTTCTTTGGGTCATAATCTTGAAGATATTTGTCCCATTCAATCCCCCACCATTGTTCGTTTCTAAGGTGCTCAACAAGCTCATCAATGCCTAATAAATAACATGATGCGGCTGTAACTGCCCCATCCACTACGCCTTCTAAAAGCGGGTATAGATTACCTTTCACATCACTTGGATGGGCAAAAGAACTACACCCGATACCATTGTCGACAATCATTTCGATCAAAACTCCAGAAGCCTTTGCCATCGATTGAATTTTACTAATCGCAATGATCGATTGCTGACGTCTTTCGAAATGGGTCTTTGTAAACGGATTGCCTGTGAATCTGCATGTCAGCGTGATGTCAACGGGATCGAGTTGAACGATTTTACCGTCAACAACACCCCACCCGGATTTGCCCGAATAGTTGGGACCGAAATCTAGACCACACCCGGTTTCCATAGCTATGTGCTTTAGGGTCTCAGGCATAAGCGGATGCCGTCCTAGCTCAATGTTCTGATACGTCCCGGGATTGAGATCAAGCAGGTTCGCGAAGTCGACTTGGCTCATTCCAATGATCCGTCGTAGCTCTCGAATCCGCGAATCGTTCTTGGGTTTTTTCGGCATACGATACGAATATCGCAAAAATTATTTGACAGGCAACAACAATCGATGCGATATGATTGTCGTATCGTGTTATTAAGTTTAACCAAGATTAAGCCATGAAAACTACCCAAGAAACCAAATACGAACCACTTACGGATTTCTGCATCCGACATAGAATCAGCAGGTTTCTGGCACAGCGCTGGATGGATCAAGGGTTCATTCCCTTTGTCCGTTTCGGGCGTCACATCCGGATCCCTTATCCGCTTGCCGACGAGGCAATCGCATCACGCATCCAAAACACAAACCAAAGATAACATCATGAATCCAATATACAGCGAAGAACTGAAGCAACACCTCACCAGCGCATTGGCAGCATTTGTCAGGCAGACTGGAGTCTCACTCAAAGACCTGAAAGCCGAATGTGCTGAAGTGGACGCCATAGAGAAACAGCGTAGATGGGAACAGGAGATGAAAGACAAGAACGAGCAAATCCGATTCGAGATGGAGATCGTGAGGGAGAAATACGCCGAAATCGATAAGGCAAGGAGTCTCCAAAGAGAGGCAGAAAGAGAGGCAGCGCGTAGCTGGGAACAGAAGATCAAAGAAGACAGGAACGAACAAATGCGATTCGTGATGAGGAAACACGCCGAAATCGCTAAGGCAAGGCGTCTCCAAGGAGAGGAACAGAGTCGCTTCTATGCGCAGATGGAAGGAGGTCAGGCATGAACCTCGACACCACCCAGCAACTCGACATTCACATCCACGTCAGCTCGGAGCAATACGCGTTCCTCAAGGATTGGGCGCATCACATGCGCTGCCCCATTGGCGAGCTTGTTGTCGCCTGTGCTATGCAGCAACTAGCGGCTGAAGCGTGGGATATCTCAGAAAAGGCCGCGGTGGTCACTGAAGAGGTGCTCGAAGCGCTCCGGAGGTTCATCGACCGACGGGAAACCCCAGACTCTGCCGTTGCCTTTGACCAATGAATGAGGCGCAGACGTTTTCCACCACTCCGGGCGGGCTCACTACGAGGCGAGTTTATCGTCTCGTGGGGGACGTCCTCAAGGTCGATGTCTACTATTCCGGGACCATGACGCAAAGCG
>JAQVLM010000235.1 GCA_028704125.1 Opitutales bacterium | reverse complement strand
CGATCGCAGCTTCGTCAATTTCCATCCAGTTGTTCCGGTCCGCCCAGGTCCAGTAGGACATCGGGAGCCGGGCAAAATCGAAGCCCCACTCCGCCATCCATGCGAAATCCGACTCAAGAAAGCGGCGCCCCTTCTTCCCACCGGCAAGCTCCGTCAGGTTGAACCCCCTCCAGCGAGGGATTACCGGTTTCGATTGGTTCACTCTCATCGCTTCTTCCGCACATAGCGCCGGGCCATTCAACCAAACAGCTGCAGTAGCCGCAGCCGACACACTCAGGAAATCACGCCTATCCATTGTTAATACGAATAAAAACTGTCCTCAAAAGCTTCAATCTGAAAGCATCAAACGCAACTGGATTTAATCTTTTTTCGCTATTTTGTCAGCCATTCCCCGATCGTCGGAACTCGCACCACAATCCGCAAGCTCGCAAAAAGGGGCCAATTCCGACGTGCGCAGAGCCATCGTCGGGCCCAATTAGATCGCCACTCAATCCGGGCGACATCACACACCCTTCCCCCAACAAACCGGAAGACATCAACAATTATCCGATTTCGCGGATGTCTTGGATAGAAAAGCTTAGCAGCTTCCGGAGGTTTTTTCTGAAAAACTGTCTCATGGCACTGCGTGCCACCCAGGGAATCCGCGGGAGAATGTGGCAAATTTCACGCTCGATAGCATCCGGATCGTCCACCTCTTCGATGAGCTGCGCGTAAACCCGATACCCGGCACACGCATCCTCCTTACCGGCAACCGACTTGAGGATTCCTGCAAGCGTGGGCCGCTTCCACACGCAAAAAACCGCCCGAGGGTTCTTTCTCAGGTTCGCCATGGTACGCGGAAGCATCCCCTGCAGCACATGAATGGTGTGTTCGTCCACCACACGCATGGACCCAACCGGAGCGATGTTGGGACCCCCTTCCGGATCATGGGTCGCAAAAGCAACCAATTCCCCCTTCAAGGGCCGTATTCCGTTGAACATCGCTCTTAGTTTCTCAAAGTGATCGGCTTTCATAGCATATCGTTTTGTGTAATTGATTCTTATTCGATTGACTTTTCAAGCATTTTTTCAATATCAGTTCCTTATTAGTTTCGAACGCTTCCATGAAAATCTCCAGCGACCAAAAAGCAATTGTCCGGCAAAACCTTCTCGAAAGCGCCATCCTGCTCTTCACAGAAAAGGGTTTCGCGGGCGCCACGATGCGGGAGATATCCTCCCGGGCCGGGTACTCACCTGGGACCATCTACAGCTATTTTCCAACCAAGGAACGTATCTATTTCGCCTACTTCGAAATGAGGCAGGAACAAACCTTCGATGAAATCGACCAAATCGAAGGATTCGAAGCTTTCGGATTCAAAGAAAGCATCCAGACATACCTGGAACTGCTGCTTGAATCATTCCTTCCGGATCGTGAATTCGTTTCCGGAGCATTTCGGGCGATCATGGACTCACCCATGCGCAGTTTTTCGGACCTACGACCGGCAAGGGAAAAATTCAGCGACTGGGTAACAAGTCTGATCCAACAGGAAGATGGGGATCCGGAGGCGACACCTCATGCGCTCTTGTCCTTTTTTGCCCACCTGATTGAAGACTACAAAAACCTTATAATCATCCACTGGCTGAGAGATGAGAGCGAAGGATTCCATCGAACCAGCCAACTCATCGATCTATCCCTCGATCTTTTGACTTCCATCCTGAAGTCCGGCATCCTTCCGAAAACAGCCGATATCCTCATCTTCCTCTTAAAGGGACACCTATTCGGAAACGCCGATCAGTTATTCCGCCTAATGACTCCAGGCCTTTCCGAAAAGCAAGCTGCCAAAACTGAAAAATCAAAATCTAATAGCCGTCCGAAACCAGCCTCAACCACTCAAGCATCAGCCAAGGGGAAGGTTTCAAAAAGAACATCTCGGAAATAGGCGACCCGACATGAGCGATAACGGAGATCACGCGATTCCGATGGGAAAAACCCGCCGGGGGATCATTCTCGGAGCCGCAACCGCAAAGGCTGGGATCCATCGGGCCATGCACATTACAAGGCGCCCGTTTATCACGGAATCCCAGCGTGAAGAGGCCGAGACGGACAACACCAGGGAACTTGCGGATATCCTGTTCAAAGCGCTCGCCACCCTCAGGGGAACCGCCCTGAAAGTTGCTCAGGTCCTTGCACTCGAAGCCGAATGGTTTCCAGAGTCGGTCCGGTGTGAACTCGCCAAAGCGTGCTACCAGGTTCCGCCGATCAACCGCGCCCTGGCCCTAAAAGTGATTCGAACCCAAATTGGACCCCAATACCGGAACAGACTAATAAATCTGGACCTCACTCCCTTCGCTGCAGCCAGTCTGGGACAAGTCCATGCGGCCACCCATCCGGATGGGAAAATGCTTGCCGTGAAGATTCAGTATCCCGGAATAGCCGAAGGAATTGCATCCGACATTCAGTGGCTCAAAACACTCCTTCGCCCAACCCCATACTTTCCGCTGTTTGAGGATACCATCCCAATAGTCGAGCGAACCATCCGGGAAGAGCTCGACTACACCCGCGAAGCTGCCAACACCAGGATATTTCTCGAGACGCTTCCCCCCGATCGATTCACGATACCTGCGGTCATTCCCGGGCTTTCCTGTGAGCGCATTCTCACAACAACCCGCATTTCAGGTCTACACCTCCGGGAGTGGCTCGATACTCAACCGTCCGAAGAACAACGCAACCATTTCGGCCAGGCACTCGCAGATGCATTCGTGTTCAGCCTGAATCGGCTTTCTTGCCTCCACGCCGACCCGAATCCGGGAAACTACCTCTTTATGAACGACGGACGCCTCGGCATCCTCGATTTTGGCTGCGTCTGCCACCTCACTTCCGAGACACGCGAAGCCCTGCTCGACTTGATCTCGCCGGACCGCGTCCCGGTGCAAGCTCTGGCATCTCGGGCCGCCGAAACCTTCGGGTTTCATTTCCGCGAAAAGATGCCGGCGAAAACAAGATGCTCCATTATGGAAGACTGGATCACCTGTGTACGCCGTCCTTTCGACCCCGGCGGATTCGACTTCTCCCAATCGGATGACTACTTCAAAACAGCCGGAAATATTGACCGGCGCCTTATGCAATCCCTCAATCGCTACCAGAGCCGCTTTGTTTATGCGGGGCGAACCATCCACGGACTCATCCGTATGCTCGCGGCAATCCAGGCTAAGGGAAGGTTCCAACTCGAAACCTGACACACGCAATGACGACAAGACAAGACCATCACACAGCCTCCCATTAGCACGGGAAAGCAGACATCCAGACTGCCATTGTTACCTGGACTGACACCTTATCACTCCGCCTTCCCGGTCTCTGTATAGAGGTGCACATCGCGCTGCGGAAACGGGATACTCACGCCCTCGGCATCAAAGGACTGCTTCACCTTTTCATTGAGCTCAAAAAGCACGTCCCAGTAGTGCTCGCCGTTCACCCAAGGCCTGCAGACGATATTGACGCTGCTCTCTCCGAGTTCTGCCACCGCAACCGTCGGGGCCGGATCCTTCAGGATCCGGTCATCCGCTTCCAACAAGCGGTTGATAATTCCTTTGGCCAGATTGATGTCGTCCTGATACCCGATCCCGAAAACCATATCCACCCGGCGCGTGGGTTTAAGGGAATTGTTCGTGATAGTATCTCCGAGCACACTTGAATTCGGAACAAAGATCGTCTTGTTGTCGGGGGTTCTCAGCGTGGTGAGAAGCAAGCCGATCTCTTCAACAAATCCGGACGCGCCGCCAACCGTCACATAGTCACTGACCCTGAAAGGATGGAAGATCAGCAATAGGATGCCGGATGCGAAATTCGAAAGTGATCCCTGCAGCGCAAGACCTATGGCAAGGCCGGCAGCACCCAACACCGCAACAAATGAAGTGGTTGGAATGCCCATCTTTGTAACCGCCGCGATTACCGCTGCGACAATGATCGCGTAATAGATGATATTGCGCAGGAACCCCCGGATCAACGGATCCACCTTGCGTTTCTCCATCGCGAAAACCACCGTCCGGCTTACGATCCTGGACAACCAAAAGCCAAGAATCAGGATGATGACACCAAACAAGATGTCCAATCCCCGATCCACAAAGAGTTGGATCAATGGCCCAAAATCAAAACCCATCAAAGAGTCTCCGGTGTTTTCTGCTTTAGTCTCCATGAAGGCGTAAGCCTATGGTTTTAGAAACAAAGGTCAACCCCGCAGACCCATGGAGGCATAAAAACGGGTGCGACCATAAGCACTAGGAAAGAGAGAATCGTCCTGTTAGGACACAGACTCACTGTTCAACCCAAGCGAAAGATGCTCTAGACTTGAAATAGCGAAAAAGAGTGAAGCCGCAGGTGAGCAGATGGAATAATTCACAGCGAGTCTAATAAAACCTTATGGATTTTTTTTGGGAGGGGCATGCAAGGGTATTGAATTAAATTCACCCCATTGAAGGATGTAAAAGTTTGAATTTCAACATGATCGAGTCTTATCCGATTTCCAAAATACCGGAATCAGGGCGTGCTATGGTTTTGAAGTGCCAGAAACATCTCTGCGCCACCGATGGGATCTTGTTTTGCAGACTCTTATCGATCATAACAAAAACAAATCCCTTTTCCCCGCACTGATGTTCAGGCCCTATCGGAGGGGACCCGGTTTTTTGTGCTTGCGGCTTCGATGGGAGCGGCGTTCATTGGGCAGGATATGCCTGAAGCCAGCAGCTACATTCCGATTGCCGTGCAGATTGTGATCGCCGTCTCAATGGCGGTGGGGATCATCATTGTGAGCCACATTTTCGGTCAACGCATGCGCGGGAACCGGATCAAGGACTCCGCATATGAGTGCGGAATGATACCGATCGGCAATGCGAAGACGCGTTTCGGCGTGAAGTTCTACGTGGCAGCGATGCTATTCATCCTTTTCGACATTGAAGTGGTATTCCTCCTTCCCTGGGCCATGGTTTACCGGGATTTCCTGTCCAACGGACTCCCGATTCTGGTTCCCATGCTGGCCTTCATAGCGGTTCTCACCATCGGTTTGGTTTACGAACTGCGCAAGGGAGCCATTGAGTGGGAGAAATAACACACGGAGCAGATCAACCGCACCAGCATCCAAATTGTATTTCCAGCAGGACCATGACAAAAGCGACAGAACAGGAAGTCGGGTACAACAGCAAAATCGAAGGCAATGTGATCTTCTCGTCGGCCGACGCCGTCATCAACTGGGTTCGCAGCAACTCCGTCTGGCCGATGCCGATGGGCTTGGCCTGTTGTGCAATTGAACTCATGGGCGTGGGTGCGAGTAAATTCGACATCGCGCGTTTCGGAATGGAAGTGATGCGGTTCTCGCCTCGCCAGTCGGACTGCATGATCGTAGCCGGCACCGTCACCTACAAAATGGCGGAGGCAGTCCGCCGCATTTACGACCAGATGGCCGAGCCCAAATGGGTGGTCGCAATGGGCGCATGCGCCTCTTCTGGCGGAATGTACCGGTCCTACGCTGTGCTGCAGGGTGTCGACCGGATCCTTCCAGTGGATGTCTATATCAGTGGATGCCCACCCCGTCCGGAAGCGCTGATCGACGGCATGCTCCGCCTACAGGAGAAAATCCGCACCGAGAAGTCGATGTGGCAGATCAAGGCA
>JAQVLM010000234.1 GCA_028704125.1 Opitutales bacterium | reverse complement strand
CCCCAACAGGCGCTTACCTATGTTGAAAAGGTGTTTGACCGCAGCAACAACATTACCGTTGTCGGGATTGCCGGCCCGGGGGATCCATTTGCCAACCCCGACGAAACGATGGAAACCCTACGCCTGGTGCGGGCGCAGTATCCGGAAGTGATCCTGTGCCTTTCCACGAACGGACTCGGGATTGCTCCCCATATCGCTGAGCTGGCGAGACTCAAGGTGACGCATGTCACGGTTACGATCACCGCTGTGGATCCTGAGATAGCGGCCAAAGTGTATGCCTGGGTGCGTTGGGAAAAGAAGGTCTACCGTGGGACGGACGCGGGCGCTCTGATGATCCGGAAGCAACTGGAGGCGGTCCGTCTGATCAAGGAAGCCGGCATGATTGCCAAGATCAACACGATCCTCATGCCGGGGATTAATGATGGGCACATTTCTGAGGTCGCCCGTACCGTCGCGAGCCTTGGGGCGGATGTCATGAATATTATTCCGATGATTCCCGTGGAGGGTGCGGCTTTTGCCGATCTCCCGGAGCCGGATCGTGCATCGGTTACCCGATCAAGGTTGCTCGCTGGGGAGCACATCCGTCAGATGCTGCACTGTGCCCGATGCAGAAGTGATGCTGTCGGGTTATTGGGGCAGGATAACCCGGCCGAGGCGGTCGAGCTTCTCAAGGCGTGTGCCTCGCTCCCTGTCAATCCATCCGAATCCCGACCCTGCGTCGCGGTGGCGACACACGAGGGGATGTTGGTGAACCTCCACCTTGGAGAAGCCCATCAGTTCCACATTTTCAGCCGTGAGGAGAGCGGTGCATTCCGGCATGAAAGCATACGGATGGCACCACCAAAAGGGATCGGAGACCGCAGGTGGGAGCAGCTCGCCCGGAGCCTGAGGGATTGCCGGGCTCTTCTGGTGAGTGCGGCAGGACCGTCTCCCCGGGAGATTCTGGAAAAGTCAGGGGTCAAAGTCATCGAGATGGAGGGGATGATCGAGGATGGGCTGACCTGCGTGTATGAGGACCGCGCTGTCCCGAAACTGATGCAAAAGCGTTTTACGTCCTGCGGGGCGGGTGTGTCCTGCAGGGGAACGGGAACCGGATGCGACTGAGTCGGTCCCATGCAAAGCTTCGAATGAACCACTTTCGTTATCAAAACCCAACGCAATGATCTATGAAAACACCTGAACACCATCTGTTTGTCTGTGGCAGTTTCCGCGTGAGCGGTGAGGCCAAAGGGCTTTGCCATAAGCGGGATTCCCATTCCCTTCTATCCTACATCCAGAGCGAGATCCAGGATCGAATGCTTTCGGGAGTTGAGGTGTCCTCGACGGGATGTGTGAATGCCTGCGACAATGGGCCCATCATGATCGATTATCCCAGTGGCCACTGGTACGGGAAGATCACAGAAGAGGCGATCGATGAGATCCTTAACGCCATCGAGAATGGTGAGGTTTGTGCGAAATACCTGATTTCCGGTTGATGGGCTTTCCTATCGGCAATCGCATACTGCATCCGCCAATATCAGGAATCCAATGGAGTTGTTTGATACTACCCTGCGAGACGGCGAACAAGCTGCCGGTGTGGTGTTCTCCCGTTCGGACAAGTGCCGGATTGCGCGGGCATTGGCCGACATCGGCATTCGCTATATGGAGGTCGGCATTTCCGCGATGGGAACCCAGGCCGTTGACGACATCCGGGCAGTGGCTTCTGCCGTGCCCGAATCCAGGGTGTTCACCTGGGCAAGGGCACGGCCTGACGACGTCCGCCTCGCACGGGCATGTGCCACCGATGGCCTTCACATATCGTTTCCGGTATCCGATCTGCATTTGAGAGCATGGAACTGGGACAGAATGCGTGTGATTGCAGGACTGAAGCAACTTGTGAAGGAGGCTTCCGGATATTTTCGATGGGTGAGCGTCGGAGCCCAGGACGCATCGCGTGCGGATCCATCCTTTTTGATCGAGTTTGCCTCGCTGGCAGAGACCATGGGGGTGCATCATCTCAGACTGGCGGATACTGTGGGGATCTTGAATCCTGAAAGCACCCGTGATCTCGTAGCTTCGGTTCACCGGTCGGTTCCGCAACTGCCCATCGAGTTTCACGGGCACAATGACTTGGGCATGGCCACAGCCAATACTCTCTGCGCTCTACTGTCCGGTGCGTCATATGCAAGTGTGACTGTAAACGGACTTGGCGAGAGGGCAGGAAACGCCGCGTTGGAGGAAGTTGCCACCGCGCTGAGAGTGAGTTGTGGAGTGGATGTTGGTATCCGGTCCGAAGGGCTTTTTGACCTGTCCAGGTGCGTGGCTGCATGCGCCGGCGAACCCCTCTGGTCGTCGAAGCCCGTGGTTGGGAAGCGCGTTTTCTCCCATGAGTCCGGCATTCATTGTGCCGGATTGGTCAAAGACAGGCGGACCTATGAGCCGTTTGATCCGTGCCTTGTGGGGCATTCCCGCAGTGAGTTTGTGCTCGGATGGGGAAGCGGTCGTGCATCACTCAAAGCAGCGGCGGCTTCTGCGGGTATCCGGATGGATGAAACCATTCTTCCGGCCGTGCTTGCCTCTATACGCAGCGAGTCGGTCCGGCTCAAGCGTGCGCTTACCCGGGATGAATGGGTCGCTTTGCTGAAAGAGAGCGGCCCGAACGCATTGTGAGACCCTGTTTATGATAAGCGGGTTAACTCCATGCCGTGCGTAATTTTTAACATCTGAAACAGATCACTCAATATCATGGGATTGGAACTACACGAGATCAACCTGCTTCCGAAAGGAGGCAGATCATTCAAGCTGCTATCTTTGATGCGATTATCCGGAGCGGATGGCCTCATTGCCAAATACCTGTCGACCCACCAGGATCAGGATTTGGAACAATGGGTCATGGGGCCTCACGAAGTGGCCCTGCTTTTCGGGGAACCGTCCCGGAATGTGGCCGTGCTGTGTAGCACTGGATGCGAATGCAGCGGTGGACGGGTCTACTCTGAGATCGTGAGCATTGCCGGTAGCAGCCGGGGGGATCAAACCGACCTGGTGCTCATGCAGCGTGGGATAGGGCTGACTCCCTTGCCGGACGGCTCGTTGGCCGAAGACGCTTTTCCGGGAAGCGAATACACAATGGAAAGCCTCGCTGTAAAGGGAGGGACCACGCGGAGGCAGCATTCATGGAAGCTCGTGACGAGCGAGCTGAAAATCGGTGGCGTTATTCGATAATTGGCCTGCTGCCGGGAACCGGTCCTACGGTGTCGGGGGCCGGAGCGTCGCCTCAGGCAGAGGCCCTGAGATAGGCGGGCGACTCCGGATGAAGATCTTGCGTCGCATTCTGCCCATGTAACATGCAGATCTTTTGCAGGAGGGGGAACAAGAGCGACAATCCCCGCAGTTGGCTCTTCCAGCGGTAGGGGATGCCTGCGACTTTGTGCCGGATTCCCGCTATTCCACCCGCAAGGCAGGCGGTGGTGTCGGTGTCGTTCCCAAACCGGATGGCTCGGCGGACCGCATCCTCATAGCTCTTTTCCCCACAGGCAATCTTAGCGGAATGGAGCGTATCCACAACATAGGATCCTCCATGACACCGGTTGTGATCGTAGTCCAGCACCTTGGTTTCGAGCTCGTTCAGGAAGACCGGATCCCCTTCATAATGGCGGCGGAGGCGTTTGGCCGCGTCATCAAACGCATGGGGAATCCCTTCCATTTCGAGTCTCGCCCAGATGCAATAGAGCGCACAGCAGACTTGGGAGCGGGGATGTGCGTGCGTGACACAGGATTGTAAATGGGCCTTGCGCACGAGGTCCTCTTCTCCTCCGTTGTGGAGGAGGGCGAGAGGCAACACCCGCATCAGCGATCCGTTGCCGTTGTGATATTCTCCACTCAACCCGCATGCGAGTGGCGGTTTGCCGTTTCGCATGGCGCAAATGGATTGGCTGGTCTGGTTCCCGACGTCATAAGCGAAACCATCCACGGCCATGTAGCCCTCGGCATACCACTTCACCAGCCTTCTCCCGAAATCATCCGGATCAAACTGCCCGCAATCGAGTAAGGATGCCACCATGCAGAGTGCCTGCGCCCCGTCATCCGACCAGGTTCCGACTGGCACGGCCGGATGCGATTTGAAGTATCCGGGAGGAACCTCATGGTTGAGAATCCCAATATCCGGAAGGCTCGCATGGTGGCAGAACTCGAACGGGACTCCCAGTGCATCCCCAATCAGCATGCCCCAGAGGCCGCCCTCAATTCTTTCCCACCGCTTATTCATGACAGACTCAAAGTCCTTTCTAGAAGAGTAAAGGTGTTACCCAGAAATCTCCGCCGATCACGAGATACTCATCCTCCCCTTTAAGAAGGCTATCCGGAAGCAGCCCGCTGTAGAAAAAGATCTTACACTTCGGAACATGAGTCCTCCAAACGGTTGAACCGAATTCCCAGGCCCGCTCCCTGTTGCTGGTGAAACTGCTCAGGTTGTTGAGCCTCACGCAGATTTCCCGATCATGGTTGCGGCCAATGAGCGTGTATTCTTCCGGATCGTGGGTTCCTCGGTAGAGAACGAGCTTGTTGCTTTCGCATTCTCTGAGCGCCAGCTCGTATTGGCAGTATTCATAGACGAGATCGAATTGGGAGAAGAGTGCGCTGGTCAAGGCACTGCCCTTCATGTGATCGATCCAATACCGCTCATAGGAGGAAGGGTCACTGCGATCGAGCTTGTTGCAATGAAAGGTTGGGGGAATCCCGAAGCGGCTCTCAACCCATCGCTTGAGGACCGCCCCGCTCAGTGAGTTTGAACCGATTCCCCACCCACGCAGAAAACGCAGGTAATTATTGCGGAGGCTCCGTCCGGCTTTTTCCGGATAGGCCGCCCATTCGTGCAAGTGGAACTTCACCGACATGTAGTCGTTGAATATCTCGCCGCGCCTAGCGGAATCGGGAATCTGGTTCAGCCTCGCGAAAAGAAAGTGATTCTCCCGCCTTACTCCCTGGAGCTCAATTGGCTCGGGATTCAAACTGAAATCAACGGACGCCAGATACCATGGTGAATACTGGCAGAAGTTGAGAATCGATGACATGTTGGATCGGAAATGGAGAGGAAAGTGTCGTCGCGGAACGCTCCGATAGACCTGCGGTTGAAGACGATTCCTCCATGCAGTTTCCATTCCAGATGAATGGTCTGAATGGATCTGGTATCCCAAAAAAAAAGGACCATCCCCCGCTTTGTGGAGTAGGGGTGCCCTGCGCGGGTTCTTCCGGTCTAAATCCATGGGATTCCCGGATCCGTATGCCATCCGGCATGGCTTTGGGCCTCCCCAAGCCGGCCAGTCCGAAGCTGCGACATCAAAGTGTTCGGACTGAATGTCATCATTTTCGGGGAATGGCATCCGATTGGCTCCAGGCGTTCTGTTATGATCGGTTCAAGATGCATTGGGTTGCTGATGGGAGTTCTGGCGTTATGCTTGGGAAAGGCCCTCCCGGCTGCGCCGGTTCGGGTGGCGGTTGCCTCGAGTCTCCAGCCGGCTATGGTTGAGATCATTCAACGCTATAAGGAGGAGCAGGGCGTCTCTGGTCATGTTCTTGCCAGTTACGGATCATCTGGAAAAATGGCGACACAGGTGATTCAGGGTGCTCCGTTTCATCTGTTGATCACGGCGGATCTGGATTCCTGCAAGC
>JAQVLM010000233.1 GCA_028704125.1 Opitutales bacterium | reverse complement strand
CGGTGATCCGCGACTCTGCACGCTCCAATCCCGAGCGCGACGCGACCAATGACTCCAGTGCCTGTTCCTTCTCCTTGTCGAGTGCCGCAAGCATACGGGAGTCGTTCAGACGCCGTTCGTCCGCTGCCTTGCATGCCCGCTCATTGGCGGATATCTCGGTCTTGAGATTCGACAACTCCCGCTCCACAAGAGCATGGATCTCCCGTTGTTCTTCCAGCTCATCCTTTGCCGTGTCGACCCTCGACAAGGCGGTCTCCAGATCTTCGGCCCGGGATTTCAACACGGCCTCCAATCTGGATTTCTCATCGGCAATCCGCCGGATTTCCTGCTGACGCTTGAGGATACCAGAAGCCGGGTTTCCCGATGAACCCGCATAGAGAACGCCCTTGGGGGTCAGCATTTCCCCCTTGCGGGTGACGATCATTTCAAATGACAGACCGGGATTCCCGCTTACCACTTGCAGCGCATCCCGGATGGACTCGCAAAAATAGACACCACCAAGCAACAACTCCAAATGCCCGGAAACAACCGGATCCGTTGACCGGATGAGGGTATCCGCCCGCACGAGTTGGTCCGGCACCGTATCCGGAAGCTCAGGAGCACATCCCAAACCGGGAATGAGCAGACAGGCTCGCCCCATCCCATTCCGATCCAATGCATCCGCGACATCCGGAATCCGCTCCACCTTGCGGTAAACAATTGCTTCTGCAAGCGCCCCCAATACAACCTCACAAAACTTCTGCAGGGCCGCATCCACCTGAAGTCCTTTTGCCAGAACGTCGAGATCCCGCGGTTCGACCATTGGTGCCATCTTACCTTCCAGCATGGCCTTGGCACCTTCGCCGAACCCTTCAAGACGTTTTTGCAAACCATCCAAAACACTAAACTCGGCCGCAAGTTGGGTGTATTGCTTTTCAAGCCCGGAAAAGGCGACCCGGGTCTGCTGTAATTCCGCCTCAAGAGTCGCCAGCCGGTTCCTCAAGGCAGCCAACGATGCCGACGACTGCTCCCGTTCCTCCGTTTTGGATGCCAGCATCGCCTCAAGTTCAGCCGATCGCCGGGAAATTCCCTTCCACTCCGCCTCATACTGATGGAAAGACTGCAGCAAACTCTCATGTTTGGCATGATACGTCTCGATCCCCACCTCAAGCCGGGTCGAAGATGCACGGGTCTGATTCACCTGGTTCTCGGCAGCCACAAGCTGTTGTTTCAGCTCCTGAAGTAACCGGGCCTTTGTTTGTCCCTCGCGATCAATGTCGGTAACCTGCTTTTCATGCACCGCACAACGATCCAGTGCCGCCGCGACCGCCTGTCTCTTAAGCTCCAACTGAGCAGACGGATCACTGTGTCCCTCGCGAAGCCCCTCCTCCTGTTCGCGCAAAAGCCGTAATTCCCCGTCGATTTGCTGGATACGGGCCTCCAAATGCTCCACCCGGCTCCTCCTCAAGTCGCACTGACTGAGAATCTGTTGCCGACGGGCACGCAAGGCGTAGAGTTGTGCGCGTTTCTCCTCAAGCGCACGATACATATCGGCACGCTCGGCCTTGATCTGAGTGGAGAGCTTGTATTGCGAAACCACCGATGCCTTCAACGTTGCCATCGCAGATTCCGCATCGGCCAACCTCGCCCGGTATGAACCCGACTCAGTGGTCAGATCGAGGTACTGCCGGGCATTCCACGCCCGATCCAAATGCTCCATGCGGTGCCGGTGGCGCTTCCACCGCAGTGCCTTGCTTGCCTGACGCTTCAGAACACCCATCCGTTTGGACACCTCATCAATGATATCGGTAATCCGGGTCAGGTTCACCTCTGTCAGACTAAGCTTATTCAGCGCTTCCTTGCGCTGGCTTTTGTATTTCGTGATCCCTGCCGCCTCCTCAAAAATCGCCCGTCTCTCCATCGGGTTCGAGGATAGAATCTGGTCCACCTGCCCCTGCACCAAAAAGGAATAGGACACTTGTCCCACCCCTGTGTCCATGAACAAAGTCTGGATGTCCTTCAGACGGCAGACTTTTCCGTTGATGAAATAGTCACTCCCCTCATCCCGCGTTACCCTGCGGACAATTTCGACCTCATGAAACTGAGTCCCGAGCTCCCGCTCGCAATCGGTAAACACCAGTTTGACCTCGCAAAAGGGAAGGGCCTTGCGCGTCTCTGTCCCGGCAAAAATGACATCCTGCATCTTGCCGCCCCGCAACGCCTTGGCGCTCTGTTCGCCCAATACCCAACGGATGGCATCCATGATGTTGCTTTTACCACAACCATTGGGACCCACCACCGTTGTCACCCCAGGCTTCAGATCCAATTGAGTCGGATCAGCAAAGCTTTTGAAACCGTGCAGTGTTATGGATTTGAGAAACATCGAAATTCAACTAACCCAGTTCTTCTATCCATGTGCCCATATGGACCACCCGAACGCAGACGTGAGCGAAAGGTGAATGCAATCGAGTTGCCCCGAAACCCTCAAGTCAAAACGACCGCACACCCTATCCAAACCCTATCAGCGGGCACCCCTTTAGAAATGCCATATCCATCATTTCATGACGGATCATCCTACCCCCAGCTCAGCAACTGAAAGCATTCGAAAATCTTCAATTTGCGGAACATAATGAAAACCGCTGAAATTTACTCCGGAGGAAATAGCAAACCGGATCATACAGACGCACGCGACAACTCTTACGTCTGGCTTTCAACCATATGCCCGCTTCACGAAGCACACATTTTTCTTTGCATAAGCTTGCCTGACACTCCACGAAGTAATTCCAGCCAAGTTAGTGGGAACAGAAGACAACGGACTTGATCATGAGCTTGCTCGAATGGCTCAACCCGGCGACGACGGAGCCTCGCCAAGTCGGCGCATCAATACATCTCACGCTCCCGCCCTTCACACCGCTTGTAGCTGACAGGAAATAGCCAGCCTTACCCGCATGCACCCTCGCGCGGCCGGAGTCTCCCAACGTTCCAGAACCCTCCCCAACTCCTAAATCCCCGTACCGGGCAGAGCGAGGTGGCCTCACCGAGCCGCTCTTCTCCCCTTTCGTGCATTTTGTGTATTCCGTGGTTCAACCTCTTCTTCTCCAACCCACGCCCAACGGGTCGGAACGCTCTCGCGTTCCGCTACCGAAGATCTACCCATTCATCATCCCTCTGAGTTCCATGTGATCTCTGTGGCAAAAACTTATTCAACATCGATCGCAAGCCGGCCGGAGAAGCCGGGCTTGTTCTCACCCCGGCACTCCGATGCCGGAAGGCAATTTATGGATTGCATCCACTGTCCACAAACATGAGCGTTGCAACTCATGTTCCGCAAGAGTCTGCGCCACATCCTCAACCTGAGCCTATCGACCCTGGCATCCCGACTTCTCGGGCTGCTTCGGGACGTGGTGATGATGTCCGCGCTTGGCACCGGAATCTTCAGTTCGGCGTTCCTTCTGGCATTTACGGTCCCGAACCTCTTCCGCAGGCTGCTCGGCGAAGGGGCGCTCTCCTCCGCTTTCACCCCGGTGTTCACCGGGCTCGTGCAAAACAAGCGCATACGCGACGCATGGCAAACCGCAAACCAGACATTGACCTACCTCGCCATCGTCACCGGAGCGATCATTCTGATCGGTGTGCTTTCCATGGAAGGTGCGCTTCGTGCGGGCTGGCTCGGGAGCGACTGGGAAGTTGCGGTGCCGTTTTTCCAATGGTTGCTGCCCTACACGCTTCTCATCTGCATGGCGGCGATCCTAACAGCGGCCTTGAACAGCCTTGGCAAGTTCCTGATCGCATCCTTCTCGCCGATCCTGCTCAACATCGCAATGATCGGCGCGATTGTGCTCGGCGGGTTTGTATGGAAGCAGGAACCCCGCGCGCTCGCGTTCACCTTGTGCGGTGGTGTGCTGGCGGGCGGTTGCCTGCAGCTTCTACTCCCGGCATTGCAAGCTCTGGCAAGCGGATGGAAACCCGCGGTCGACACCAGCCACACCCCTCACCTTCTCGAAGTGAAAACCCTCTTCCTGACCGCTACAGTCGGGGCCGCCGTGATCCAACTCAACACCCTGATCTCGCGTGTCCTCGCCTATAAGGTATCGGAGGACGCGGTCGCCCAACTCTATCTGGCATCCCGCACGACGGAGCTTCCGCTCGGAATGTTTTCTGTCGCTATCTACACGGTGCTTTTTCCCCTTCTTGCCCGCCATTCCGCCGCCAACGACCGTCAGGCGTTTTCGGAAACCTTCGAAAACGGCACCATCCTCACCCTCATCATCACCTTGCCCGCGATGATCGGACTTGCGGTGCTTGCCGAGCCGATCATCTCCCTTCTGTTCGTATGGGGTCGCTTTGAGGCGGACCAGGTCGCCCAAATCGGCCCGCTCCTCGCCATCCACGCAATCGGCATCCCGTTCTATTCGCTGATTGCCCTCACCATCCGCGGATTCCACGCCTCGAAGGACATGAAGAGCCCGGTGCGGATCGCAGTCTACTCGCTCTTCTTCAACACGGCGCTGAGCGTAGCCCTGATGTATCCGTTCGGAGTCATCGGTCTCGCATCTGCCAACACCATCACCTCCATCCTGCAGACGCTTTTTCTTTTCGGGAGCTTCCGCAGACACCACTTCAGCATACCCATCGGATCGGTTCTCGGACAGGCAGCCCGCATCCTGGCCATCAGCGCCGCGATGGGAGGTGCCTGCTGGATGCTGAGACTCTGGTGGCTACCCAACCCGGAAAACGCATCCAAAGTCACCCTCGCGGTCGCCACATCCGGCATCATCCTCAGCGGCGTGGCGATCTATGCAGCGCTCGTCTGGGCAAGCGGCCTCAAGACCTCAATCCTGCGCTGGTTGAAAAAGTGAAGCAGACCAGTCATCACCGGCAATCGGCACGCGCCGAACACATGCAGGATGACGGCCAAACGCAACCAAGACGGATAGACTCAGGCGGAACAGCCGCAAAGAATTGGCCTTCGCCCGTCACCCGCGCCCATTTATTCCCACGACGATTGTGATCCTCCGGAACTCCGCCGTGCTCATTCCCCTCCGGGAATGCTTCGCGTGACCAAGCCAACGTTATCGTTCTCGTCGTATGCCTGGAACACCAGACTGTTGTCCCGCCCGGGAATCAGATCAAACACCACTGTGAAAGTCTCGCTGGTTTGGTCAAACAAGCCGTCATCCGGTAGCGAACGCAAGACCTGATCACCGTTCACACTGTAGTAGGCATTGCTGATCACGCCGAACTGATCGATCACCACAACCTTCGCTATGGCAATTCCACCTTCGGTCGTCAGGCTCTGCAACTCCACCTGTGGGGAGGTAAAATCGATCAGGAAAGGATCACTCTCCTTGTCAAAGGATGCCGCACGCTCCGGAAGATTATCCAAACGGTCATCCGCCCTGATTTTCACCTGATAGTATCCCTCATCCAGACCGCGGATATCCATCGCAAATACCGGCTCAGGGATTTCCGATACCACCCGGATCCATGACGGATCACCAATCTTGCGGATGTCGAGGTCGAACAGCAGGCGATCGCCATTGGAGTCGGATGCCATCCAGACCGCGGTGACTGCACCTTCCTCCTTCTCAGGCACCAGTTGGGGTATCCGCTGCGCTCCGGCACTGAGCGCTGCATCCGACCCGCCCCGGATCACCGAACTGAGGTTG
>JAQVLM010000232.1 GCA_028704125.1 Opitutales bacterium | reverse complement strand
CGCTGGATGCATGGATAGGGTCCGCTTTAGTCGGATTGGGCAACCTGTGGTTCCTTGTGCGGGGGGTAAGAAATTCGGACACCTCCATGCATGCGGCCCTGCGGGACGATGCACCATGGGAGGTCGCGGAAGTCGGACGTCTCAGGGAAATTGTCGAGATGGACCGATCCATCGCGCGATGGGACCGGTCCGTATTTGATAGCTCGAATCCATTGGGCGGATTTGTGTTTCTGTTACTGCTCGCAGCCTGTGGTGGTATGCTGTTTTTCGGATACGCGGTCGATTCTCCGGTTTTGAGGATTGTCGGGGCAGATGCGGCGGTTTTGTTTTTGCCGCATTGGTTGAGCGGCATGCGCAGGGGACGGCGGTTTCCAGTGCTGACGCTTCGGGCGGATTTGCTGGATACGGTTCTCAAGGCATCTCAGGCGGATCTGAAGGATCATACGGTCGAGGCCCTGTTTCAGTTTCCCGAAAAGGGAGCCCCCGTCCCTGTCAATACGAAGCTGCGGATCCGGCGGGCAGGCATGCCGGAGTCCTTTATCGGCATGGAACTACACGTGGCGATCAACGATGTGCAAGGGGTTCCGAATCCCTACGGATACGCAGTGTTGATTGCAAAGACGGGAGCGAACCTGGGGCTTCTGGCATGGGAAGGAGTGCGGAACGGACTACTGGCCGAGCACAAGGTGCAGCCGGATGTTGAGGTTCTGGTCATCCGGCAAAAAACCTCCAAGAACGGAGGTTACCGAACTGAAAACCGGACCGTATTGCTGATTGTGAAAACCGCCTTGGCTGCGATGGATGCGCTGGCTTCGGATTGAACGCACCCGCAGAGCGGATCAGGTCTTCGGTTTCTGGACCAGATCGAGCCAATATCCCAATTTGAGTTTGTCCGGCTCGGGATCGGCGGCTTCCGCACAGTAGATTGCGAGAGCGAGTCGCGGGGCAAGATCTGGCATCGTCGCCAATGCCGGACTGCGTTTCAGCATTTCCGCAATGATCACCTCATGCGCCCTTCCCGATAGTTCATAGGATTCCCGGAAGCCGGCATCCAATAGTCCACGGGCAATCTCCACCTTCATTCCGGGCATGCGCATGAAGGGAGACGACAAGGCTTCGTAATCGACTTTCTTCTTCTTTTGAGGTGTCTTTGCCATGAATTGGGAAACATGTGAATTCGCCGGGAGCATGGGCCATCCTTCGGCGTGAATCAACCCAAACAGTCCCCGAATGGTCCTAAAACTCTGCGCTGCCGGGTGTGCGGGCAAAGGGAATCACATCCCGGATGTTTGCCACACCGGTGATGAGCATGAGGAGCCGCTCAAAGCCCAGCCCGAATCCTGCGTGGGGCACCGATCCATAGCGCCTCAGGTCCACATACCACCAATATGCGGCCGGATCGAGATTGTGTGCCATGAGGCTTTGCTCCAAAACAGCCAGGCGCTCTTCCCGTTGACTCCCTCCGATCACCTCTCCGATTCCGGGAACAAGCAAATCCATGGCCGCGACGGTCTCACCATCATCGTTCCTGCGCATGTAGAAGGGCTTAATCGTTTGCGGGTAGTCATACACGGTCACCGGACACTTGAATACTTCCTCTGAGAGGAAGCGTTCGTGTTCAGACTGGAGGTTTTGTCCGTTTTCAACCGGAAACTCAAATGCCTTTCCCGACGACTGCAGGATACGGATTGCTTCCGCATAGCTGACCCGTTGGAACGGCGATCCTGCGATTGCCTCGAGTCTTTGGGTGAGCCCCTTATCGATAAACCGGTCGAAAAACCCAATCTCATCGGCGCAGTGCACCAGGGCATCCCTGACAAGATACTGAATGAAAGACTCAGCCAGATCCATGTCTCCCCGAAGGTCGCAGAATGCCATTTCGGGCTCGATCATCCAAAACTCGCTCGCATGGCGCGCGGTGTGAGAATTCTCCGCCCGAAAGGTCGGTCCGAAGGTGTAAATGCGGCTGAGAGCAGTTGCGAATACCTCTCCTTCGAGTTGTCCGCTGACGGTGAGAAAAGAAGGACGCCCAAAGAAATCATCTTCGGGTTTGGGCGGTGTGGAGTAGGTCGCGCATGGATCCAGGGTCGTAACCCTGAACATCTCCCCGGCGCCTTCACAGTCGCTGGCGGTGATGATCGGGGTATGCACATATTGAAATCCCCGCTCCTGAAAAAAACTGTGGATGGCGTAGGCCATACGGCTGCGCACCCGGAACACGCTGCCGAAGAGATTGGTGCGTGGCCTCAGATGGGCGATGCTCCTGAGGAACTCCACACTGTGTCCCTTTTTTTGCAAGGGGTAGGATTCATCGGCGTTTCCCACAATGCTCAGGGATCGCGCCTGGAGTTCCCACTTTTGTCCTTTTCCCTGCGATGGGACGAGCGATCCGCTGACGGCCACCGAGGCTCCGGTTTGGAGGGACTCGACCTCGTTGTAGTTGGGCAGATCGTTTGCGACGATCACCTGCAGATTGGCAAGGCAGGATCCGTCGTTGATTTCGACGAAACAGAAAGCCTTGCCGGAAGCCCGGCGGGTTCTCACCCATCCCTGCGCGGTCAGCTCAGGGATGGGATGCTGCGAATTGAGAATCTCCTTAATAAGCGGTTCCATGGCGCACCTCCGACTGAATCATTGGATGAAAAAGTATCGGGCCCGCCGGGAATACCGGTCAGCCCTTGGATGGCATCTTGGCGCTGATCAGATCATTGATCAGCCCTTGAAGCCGAATGGCGCCGGAGTAGGATTCCAAGGCCGTGAGCATGCCGGCATATTCAGAATCATCTTCCGTGATTTCGGGCACCTTCTTGTCTGCCACGTGAATCCAGAATCCGGTGTTGTCGAGCGTGATCATGTCGCTGGTCTCACCGACTTTCATGGTTTCAGCTTCATTGACCAGACGGAAATTCAAACCTTCAGGAAGCTCACGAATCGTGAAGTCCGCATAGCTTTGAACCTTGAGCCCAAGTGTTTCGGCTGCAGCTTCAACGGTAGCGCCTTCTTGCTTAAGAGCTTCACGGAGGCTTGCGCTGAGTTCCTTGCCCTTTTCGACGAAGAGTTCATTCTTGCGCATCAGGCGATAATCCTGCGTGACGATGTCGCGAATCGCATCGAGCTCGGGCGTTTCCGCGGGGGTCTTGCCTTCGAGGAAGGCCACGTAGAAGCGGGTCTGTTCGGGATTGCTCACCACATCGGTGAAATAGCGGGAGCTATCCAGCATCAGGGCCTGTTGATAAAGAGCGGAAGGCACGATCCCGGTCAACTGGGTCTGCGGTTTTGCGGAGAATGGAGGGATGTGTTTGAGGTTCAATCCATACTCACGAAGCTTTGAGCGGAAATCGGATGAATCGTAGGCGATCTGGCGATCGAACAGATAATAGGTGAAGTCGTTGGCAATCTGGGCGGCGAGAGCAGCCTTCTTTTCGAGTTTGTAGCTTTCCAGAATCTTGTCACGCAGCAGGTTGAACATGTCCAGAACCGGCTCGCTCCCTTCTTCCGCTTCGGCTTTGGCCTTTTCTTCGATTTCTTTTTCGGCATCTGAGAACTTGCGCTGGTTGCGCAGGTAATGGACGCGAAGCTCCTGATCATTCGGGTCCGCGATTTCTTCCTGAACCTGTTCGGCGGTAAACTCGACGAACGACACCGAGAACTCTTCCGGGCGTTCGTAGCGGAAGGAGTTTTCCGCATAAAAGGCTTTCAAGGCCTCCTCTTCGATTTCGATAGTCGGTTGATAGGAATCGAAAGGATAGGAAAGAATGCTGACCGACCAATTGGTGCGCTCACGGGCGACTCCCTTTGCGATTTCCTCCTTTACCAGGAATCCGGGCTCAGCGATCAGGCGGGTTACTTCACCGAGGCGGAAATCCTGACGGATCACACGGTCGATGAATCCCTGATCATAGCGTCCTCCCATTTGGATCGATGAAAGAAACCCGTTCAAAGCGGCGGGGTCAAACTCCCCGTTTTCCCCCTGAAATGCCGGGAGCTTCTTGAGGAAAGACTCGAGCTTGGATTCGTCCGGAGCCGGAACGCTCATTTTGTCAGCCAGATAGAGGAGTGCCTGACGGCCCAGCATCTGTTGCTCAAACTGTGCATCGTTCATGCGGGTGCGGCCATTCAGGTAGTTGCTGATCATGGCTGAATCCTGCAGGTACTGAAGCTGGCCACGATCGTTGAGGTCGATCCCGTAGAAATCTTTCTGGAACGTGCTTTTGTCCTTGGACACAAGTCCTGGACCCGCACCAATCGTAAAGACAAATGCGACGATGATGATCGCCAGAAGCACGGAAAAGATAATCTTGCCCCGTCGTTGAATGAGAGTCGATAGCCAGGAAATCATATGGAGATTGGGCGTATATTATGGAGTTTGAAAATCGATACAGCTATAGGCCTGACTCAACCTTGGCAAGTGATTTGATCCGGATTCGATCACTTGAGGCCGGAATTGTGGTCACCGCGGTTCTTGACTCCCATGCAGTTGCGCTTATAGAAACCCAACTTTTGTCGCATTTTCCTAATTCAGAAATAGACTGCAAAGCAATGCCTCATTCGATTAAGGACGCAGAGATCAAGGATGCACACCTGATCTTCAATTCGATCTGGAATCAGTTGATTTCCACCTATGGTGAAACCAACCTGAGCTTTCCCAAGGAGATTCTTTGGCTCAATGGGGCTCCAGGTGCAGGGAAAGGAACCCACACCCGATCGATCATGGAGTTTCGCGGGCTGACCGCAAAGCCGATCGTGGTGAGCGACCTGCTGCAATCCCCCGAGGCTCGGGCAATCAAGGATGCGGGTAAACTGGTGGGCGACCGTGAGGTGTCGGAGCTGGTTTTCAAGGAACTGCTGAAACCGGAGAACAAAACCGGAGTGGTCGTCGATGGATACCCGCGGACGAAGGTGCAGGCGGAATGCGTCAAGCTGCTCTACAATGCATTGACGGATCTGCGCGTCAAATACATGGGCACGGAGTTCAATGATCTGTTCCGTAAGCCGCATTTTCACATCGTGGTGCTGTTCATCGATCAGAATGAGAGTGTCAGACGGCAGCTCCAGCGCGGCCAGGAAATCAAAGACCACAACCGCAAGGTTGAGGATTCCGGAATGGGTGAAAAACAGGAGCTGCGCAAGACCGACACCTCCGAACAAGCCGCGATCGAACGCTATCAGACCTTCCGCGACTTGACCTATGAATCCTTGAAGTCGCTGCGGGAAAAGTTCCACTACCACTTCATCGAAACAGTCGGACCATTCGAAGAAGTGCGTGAGCGGATGATCAAGGAAATGAAATACCAGAGTTCCATGGAGTTGGACGATGCGACCAATGATCGCCTATCCTGCATTCCCGTGGCGGACCAGCTCGCACGTCACGCGCGGCAGAAACTGGTGAGCCGCCTGGATGGTTATGAAGAGCATCACACGGAGCTGTTCAAGGAGGTGGTCGATCTGATCCGCGACTACTACATGCCGATTATCGAGCGTCATGTGATCTCAGGGCTGGCAAGCATCAACTCCGAGCACCGCATATTTGAGAATCCATTGGCGATTGCGATGCTGATCGATATTTTTTCCGAACGCGGATTCAATGCAATGATGGACATTCACAGGGTCGAAGTGCCGATCCGTGTGGATGCCGATCACACTATCGAATGCGTGACCAAGCGGGTCTACCGTACGCGTATCACCTTCCCGACCA
>JAQVLM010000231.1 GCA_028704125.1 Opitutales bacterium | reverse complement strand
CCCAACAGAATCGAGTCTGTAATCTACTACCAATCATAATCTTATGGACTCGATCTTCCCAGTCTTCAGCTACTGCTTTGCCCATGTTCCTGCCAAGGGATATCGGACGGTCCGCATGCTGAATTCCACCGCCCTCCGTGGAATTGGGTTGATGGTTCTGTGAATAACCTCAAGAGTTTAGTTTCCAATGCCTTCCTTCCAAACCGCAACCGCTATGCCCAAGCTATGGTCCGATCTCAGTCACGAGATCCGGCATTTGTTTAGTGAAGACATCTACCGCGAATGGTTTCAACCGTTGGTCTGCACCGACGCCACTGATAACACCCTCACGCTCCGCACCCCCACCGAGTTCTCCGCCCTATGGATCAGCCAAAACTATCTGGACATTCTCAATACCAAGGCCGCTCAGATCACCGGATGCCCCGTTTCAATCTCCCTGCATTCCGACACACCGGACGCCGGGGTAGCCAGAGAACTGCCGCCCCCATCGATTGACCGGCCCAGGGCAGGACTGGGATCCCCCCGCATGGCGGACCGGTCCTCAAAGGCAAAAGAGAAAGAATCGTTCCCGCTCAACCCGCGCAACACCTTCGAAAACTTTGTGATTGGCGGTGGAAACGAGCTCGCCCACGCCGCATGCATGGCGGTCGCGAATTCGCCTGCCCGTGCCTACAATCCCCTTTTTATCTATGGCGAAACCGGCTTGGGAAAAACCCACCTGATGCATGCGGTGGCCCATCACATCCAAAAGTCCCGCCCGGAGCACAAAATTGTCTATATCTCATCGGAAAAATTCACCAACGAGTTCATCCGGGCGATTCAGGAGAACAGTGTGTCCAAGTTCCGCAGGCATTACCGCCACATGGACGTGCTCCTGATCGACGACGTCCATTTCCTTTCGGGCAAAGAACGTATCCAGGAAGAGTTTTTTCACACTTTCAACGAGCTATTTGAATCCCAGAAACAGATTGTTCTGACCTCCGACCGCCCCGCCAACGAAATCGCCAAACTCGAAAACCGTCTGGTTTCCAGGTTTCAATGGGGCCTCGTATCCGACATCCAGAGCCCGGACATGGAAACGCGTTTGGCGATCCTTTCCAAAAAGGCGCATTCCCTCAACGCCAACATTCCCGGAGCGATTCTGGCGTTCATCGCGGAGCGGGTCTCACGCAATGTCCGCAGACTGGAGGGCGCCCTTACCCGCGTGATCAGTTACGCATCGCTCGTCAAGCGCCCGCTTGATATCCCAAAGGTCGAGGAATTGCTTCAAGACATCCTTCACGAGGAAATCCAGAATCAGGTCAGCATCGAGAAAATCCAACGCAAGGTGACCGATCACTACAACCTGCGCATGCAGGACATGATCAGCAAACGCCGGCCCAATGCCATCGCTTTCCCGAGGCAAATCGCGATGTATCTCAGCCGGATGATGACCGGATGCTCCCTTCAGGAAATCGGGGACGCTTTTGGAGGAAGGGACCACGGCACAGTAATCCATGCGTGCAAAACCGTTGAGAATATGATGGAGCAGGATAGTTCGGTGCGCCAGAACGTGGATTATCTCATCAAACAGCTCTCGAGGGACAACGCCTGAAAATCATGAAATTCACACCAGAACAAAGCCAACAGATCGCGCAATGGGTCTCCCAAGGGTTGACCCTCGGAGATATTCAGAAACAGATTCGGGAGACCTTCCAGCAATCCCTGACGTTCATGGAAGTGCGATTCCTGGTGGACGATCTCGGGCTCGCTCTCAAAGACAAAGAGACCGAAAAACCCGAAAAAAATGATGTATCAGACGCGACAGAATCGGTTTCCGATTCCGCCGAAGACGCCATGGGTGACGGTACCGTAAAAGTAACAGTCGACAACCTCATCCGCCCGGGGGCACTGGTCAGCGGCGATGTCGTTTTCAGCGACGGCATGAAGGCCACATGGTATGTTGACCAGATGGGACGCCTTGGGCTTTCGCCCGCCCAGACCGGCTACCAGCCGAGTCAGACAGACGTTCAGGAATTTCAAATGGCCCTGCAATCCGAACTCCGGAAAAAAGGCCTGTAGGATCCGGATCCCACACATCGGATTCTACCCGGCTACCCGGGCCGAGCGTTGGGGAGGCGGATTCTCACGAATCAACCCCCATCCGTTCTCATCCTGCTGCGCGCGAACCCGGGAAAGCCGGACCAGCCCCAGGACGGGCTCTGCGGTTGGAACGCTTACGGTTGCTCAAGAGTCCGTGATTTGGAGTAGTCGCCACACTCACGGTGCCGGACGATAGACTCCGGTATCGGGTCGCCAATCCCTCATGATGATATGGTTGATCCTCCCACACCGGGATGCTCTTGCGCAAGTGCAGCTCGATCGCACGCAGAACCGTCAGGTCAAACTCAGCACAAAGTGACACCGCGCGACCGGAAGCACCTGCCCGGGCCGTGCGCCCCACCCGATGCACATACGAGTCCGATTCCTTGGGCAAGTCATAGTTGATGACCCACTCGATGTTTTTGACGTCGATGCCACGGGCCGCCACATCGGTAGCCACCATGATCGGAGAAGTCCCGACCTTGAACATTTCAAGCACCTTTTCCCGAATCCGTTGGGCCTTGTCGCCATGCATCGCCGCCGCACGGATCCCCCGATCGCGCAGACGATCCACCAAATGGTCAGCTCCTTGCTTGGTCGACGTGAAAATGAGCGTCTTCGACGCCTTCTCATTCCGCTTCTCCGATTCAAGCAGGTGATACAACAACTCGAACTTGTCCTGATTCCGGATGAAACACACCCGGTCATCCACCTTCTCAGCTGTCTGGCCCACCTCATCCACTGCGATGTGGATCGGGTCGCGGGTCATGGATGCCACCAATGAAGCAATAGTCGGTGTAAGCGTAGCCGAGAAACACAAGGTCTGACGGGTGGTCGGCACCTGTTTGATGATGCGTTTGACATCCGGCACAAACCCCATGTCGAGCATGCGGTCCACTTCATCCAGCACCAGATGATCGACCCGATGGAAGTCGATCTTGCCCTGTTGATGCAAATCCAACAAACGCCCGGGAGTAGCCACCACGACATCCGGCCCCTGCATGAGCCTGCGGATCTGTTCGTTCATTGGCATGCCCCCGCAAATCACCTCAACCTTGAGGTTCAGATACTTGCCATACAACGAAAAATTGTTCGCCACCTGGATCGACAGCTCACGGGTCGGTGCCAAAACCAGCGTCCTGAACTGCTTGGGCTTCAACTCAACCGGCTTGCTGCATATGTGATGCAGTATCGGCAAGGCAAAGGCTGCGGTTTTTCCCGAACCCGTCTGGGCGCACCCCACCACATCGGAACCTTTGAGGATGACAGGTATGGCCTCCCGCTGAATCGGAGTCGGCGAAGTGTAGTTTTTTTCCTGAAGAGCCCGGGCTATGGGTTCTGCGAGCAGAAGCTTCTCAAATGACATTCTATATAGTAAAAGATGATACTATGGTTGTTTTTCCCATAGATCGAACCGCAAGCCACAACAACTATTGGATGACAACCCAACCCTTTCGTCAGGGGCTTGGCTTTCCTTCCGACCGGAAGCGGCTTACATGCGTCCGATACTTGCTTTGCAAGAGATAAACGCGCAGATCCCCATGAAATCAAGTCAATTGTAGTGCAATTTGACGAGTCGTGAGCCGGGTCGAAAGATTCGGATTGGCAAACCGCGTCAATTGCACACCATTTTGTTGAACCATCATTCCTTCTCACCTAGATTGCATGGTCCGGAAAAAGGCTGCACCTCCATCCGGGCCCCGATACTTTTTTATCTTTCATTTCTATACCGCCTGTCATTTCCCAGGTGACGATCATCCATGCCAAACGAACCCTCATCCCTCACCCTCACCCCATTTGAGCTGACCCGGAAAGCTTTGATGAAGGCGCTCGAATACGACGAACTACGCATCCCGGTGCTGCCACAGGTCGCTCACGAAATCCTCGCACTCACCCGCGACCCCGACTCCGATCTCAGCGATCTCTCGAGCCTCATCTATCAAGATCAATCCATCGCCAGCCGGGTTCTCCACATTTCCAACTCGGCAGCATTCGCCGGAATGGAGCGCATCGATTCGCTGGATATGGCGGTGTCCCGGCTGGGGATGCGGCTACTGAGCGAAATCGCGCTCTCCGTCTCGATCGAAAAGAATATTTTCGACATCCCCGAATACCGCACCGAAGTCAAATGGCTCTGGCAACATGCGCTTGCATCCGCCCTATTTGCAAAAGAGATCGGAGATATCCTACGCCTCAACGGGGAAGGGCTTTACATCTGCGGCCTGCTCCACGCCATCGGAAAACCCGTCACCCTTCTGGCACTCAAAGATCTTCCATCCGAAATCCGCAGCGGGCTCACCAAAGAGGAAGCATTTCTCTTGGTGGAAGAGTTTTCGATCAGTGTGGGCACCATTGTCACCCGTCAGTAGAAGCTTCCCCAGGTGATCCAGGACACCAACTTGTTCTACCGGGACTACGAACAGGCGCTGAGGCACAAAACCGAGACCATGGTGACTTACCTCGCCGATATCCTCGCAACCCATGCGATCAGCCCCGAACGCTTGAGCGACGAAGAGATCCTTCAGGATGCCGTTATCGAGAAACTCGGTTTGTCGTCCGACTCCATTGTCGAAATCCTCGAATTCCGCGAACACGTACGGCAACGGACCCGATCCATGGATATCTGAACACATTAGACGGGGCACGCCTGCCGTCCAGCCCATCGCCCGGTAATCCCTCAACCCCAATCAGCCAGCAGTGGAATCCCGCAATATCGGAAGCAACTGGCATCCTGCGGTGGCTGATTGACCAAAGGACCGCCTATACCAGCTCTTCTTCAGATTCGAAACGGATCCGGACCACCTGATCGCCAAAGGGGATCTTTCCGAGCTTCATGCCGACGGTCTCATTCACCTCCAGTTCATCTCCCGAATAACCATTGAAAAACGCGAATACATCCTGCACCTGCGATTTAAACGACGACGGATGCGTCGGATTCCCATTCTTCTGCCACCGCAGATTCTGTCCGGAGAGTTCCACCTGCCCTACCCAATCAAGCTGAATCGCGGATTCTCCGGGTTTCCCCGATTTCCGCGCCGACACTGGTCCCGAGCGAAGCACAAGTTCCCGGAGAATCCCCTTGATTGAATCTTCGCACAAATCGCTCATCAAAACGACCGCCCCCCTCATCCGAAGCTTGGGGCCTTTCATCTCCGCTGCCGATGCATCCATCCATGTGAATCGGCTTAGAACCATGTCACCAAACCGCCCCATCAACGACCCCAACACTCCGGAAATGGCCTTTTTCGATCGGGCCGGGGCTGCAATCGTGATCACGTGTCCGTGTTTCGCTTTTCGGGGTTTCATGAGGGGATGTATCAGGATTTGTCCGCCAGCATGACGCTTTTGGTGACCAAGGCAAATCCATCCTGCGGAAATGCTCGGGCCGAATGTCCCGTGTAGCGATCCTATTGAGTGCCAGTGGAGGTTGTTTTCGATACTCCAATGTCCCCGGATGATATCGGCCAGTTTTTCGGCATTGGGCTTGAGGGAGGTGATGTAAAAGCGGCGTTCATAGGTGTCTTTTCCGTTTCGGGTGCACCAGCTCTCTACCATTGCGATGCTTTCCAAGCCCTTCCATTGCTTGCGAAACGGGGCAACTCCGGGACAGAAGTCGGAGGTTACGGCGATACGGCGGCGGCATTCCCTGCCTT
>JAQVLM010000230.1 GCA_028704125.1 Opitutales bacterium | reverse complement strand
CCATCAAATCCGAAGTTCTGGTGGAGCTCCTCGAATCCTTTCTGCGTGCCGCAGAACGTTACGGTTTCGTTGAGTCCCGAAACGTGGATCGGGACAACTCCATCGGTTGGATCCTGAAATCCAGCTGCATGGAATGGCGCCTCACCGAAGACAAGGCCATGCAGGACGAAAGCCAATACAATGCTTTCTTCCGCGATCTTTATCTTGCAACGGCCCAATCCTTTCTGGATGGCACCAGCCCATGTTTCGACTTCGAAGCCCACGAACACACCGCCCAAGTGGATTCGGACACCCGCAAACTGCTCGAATCACGTTTCCGTTACAGCGAACGCGACCAGCGCGAGTGGCTTGAAGATCCGTCGCACCTCACTCCGCTGCGTCGCCTTCCGGTTATGTTTTGCTCGCCGACCATGGAGCTGGGCGTCGACATCGCATCTCTCAACACCGTGTTCATGCGCAACGTACCCCCCACACCAGCCAACTACGCCCAACGCAGCGGGCGTGCCGGCCGGTCCGGCCAAGCGGCTTTGGTCATCACCTATTGCGCCTCGATGAGCCCGCACGACCAGTGGTTCTTCCACAATGCCGAAAACATGGTGCACGGAGTGGTCAAAGCGCCCACCCTTGACCTCGCCAATCGCGAGTTGATCGAGAGTCACCTCAACGCCCTCTGGCTCGCCAACACCCGCTGCGAGCTCCCCTCGGGGATCGCCTCCGTGCTCGACACCTCATCCAGTTTCAAACCCGTCCGAAACGAGTTCGCGGACATCATGAACCGACCCGAGATCGTAGAAACCACCCTTTCACAGGCTGAACGGGTCTTGGCCAGGGTCAAATCTGTGCTCCTGCCCGACTCCGCTCCATGGTATGACGCCCATTTTACACGGGATACACTGTCCCGCTGCTTCTCCCGTTTTTCCGATGCGTTTGAACGCTGGCGCAAGCTCTTCGACGCCGTCCGCAAGCAGATCGAAGAGGCCAACCGCATCAACATCAGCCCCGCCACCTCAAATCAGGATCGGGATAACGCCAGACGCCGTTATCAAGACGCGACCAACCAGTACAACCTGCTGCTAAAGGAAGGGAGCAACCACAACAACGACTTCTACCTTTACCGTTACCTTGCCAGCCAAGGGTTCCTTCCCGGCTACAACTTTCCACGCCTTCCACTTATGGCATGGATTCCCTCCTCCGGAGGAAAAGGCAGCCGCGATAAACGCGACGGCACAATGGTCAGCCGCCCGCGATTCCTGGCTCTTTCCGAATTTGGCCCGCGCAGCCTGATCTACCACCAGGGACGCATGTTCCGCGTGTTCAAAGTCAAACTCAACGTATCCTCGGCGGATCAAGTCGCCGCGGAAGCATCCCTGCCCACCATTACCGCGCGCATTTGCTCATCCTGCGGCTACGGGCATCTCGGTGATAATCCCGCCGCCCCGGAGCCCTTGGCTGACATCTGCGAGCATTGCGGTGCTCCCCTGGAGGAAGAAGGTCGCGTCAACTACCTTTATCGGGTGGAGACTGTTGAGACCCGCCCCGAGCAAAGAATATCCGTTAACGAAGAGGAACGCCAACGTCAGGGATTCGACCTTCAGACCACCTATCGTTTCATGCCAGGGATCAATGGCCAACAGGAATACCATGAGGCCTCGCTGCAACGCGAAGGCACTCCCATCGCCCGCCTCACTTATTCGCCATCCGCTCGCATCTGGCGCATCAACAAGGGATGGCGACGCCGGAAGAAAAACAGTCACCTCGGCTTTTTTATTGATCCAATCAGCGGGACATGGAGTAAGGAGGAAAACTCCGACGAGCAAGACGGAGAGAAAAACCCGGATCTACCCACCAGCAAAGTCAGTCCTCAGCGGGTCGTCCCCTACGTCGAAGACTACCGCAACATCCTCATCTTCACGCCCTCCTCGGAATTCACACTCTCCAACGAGGCCATGGCCACTTTGCAGTCCGCTCTCCTGCGCAGCATCAGCCGCACTTTCCAGATCGAAGATTCCGAAATGATAGTGGAGCCCCTCCCAAACCGCGAAAACCGCAAGTCACTGCTCTTCTACGAAGCTTCCGAAGGTGGGGCCGGGGTGCTGAGCCGGCTGGTGCAGTCCCCGGAGTCCTTCGCCACGGTCGCCCGCGAGGCCCTGCGCATCATGCACTATCAAATCCCTCCCGAAGGCAGCTTCCTTGATCTCGATCTGGCGTCGGCAGAAGAACGACAGTCGGGGCAGGCCATCTGCGAGGCCGGATGCTACCAATGCCTCCTGTCCTACTTCAACCAGCCCGATCACGAGCTGATCAACCGCAGAAACGCATCCGCCCTCGATATCCTCCAGCAAGCGGCCCATGCTTCAGTCGTCCGCAAAGGCTCCGCATCGCCTTCTCAAACCGGAGCTTCCTTACCAGACTCATCCGGCTTGGCTTTCGCGGACTACCTCACCCGACTTCACCTCAAGAGTCCCGATCAGCTGTCCGTCCCGCTCAACAACGGACAATGGACCGCCGATGCGCTCTACCGCTCCAGCCGAACCCTCGTTTTCTCCCATCAGCCATCTCCGGAGCTACAAGACTACCTGCTCGACCGTGCCTACACCTTCCTGGTGATCGGCACGTCCGAAAAAGAGTGGGAGACTGCCATTCGCTCCGCACCCGAGCTCTTTGGAACCCTTCCCGCCTGATCCATGCCCACACTCGACACCTACCACCCCGGAAACCTCGTCCGCGCCCGCAACCGCGAATGGGTCGTCCAACCCGGATCCACGATGGACACCCTCCTGCTTCGACCACTGGGCGGCACAGAGGATGAAGTCACGACCTTGTTACCGGAGCTCGAGTTCGAAGCCCCGACTTCGGCCACCTTCCCTCCGCCCGATCCTGAAAAGCGGGGCAACCACATCAGTGCCCAGCTCCTGCGTGATGCCCTCCAGCTCAAATTCCGCGCGGGTGCCGGACCCTTCCGCGGCTTTGCCAATATCGCGGTTGAGCCCCGCGCCTATCAGTTGGTGCCCTTGCTCATGGCGCTGCGCCAACAAGTCGTCCGCCTGCTCATCGCAGATGATGTCGGCATCGGCAAAACCATCGAAGCCGGACTCATCGTGCGGGAGCTGTTCGACCGTGGGGAGATCCACCAATGCGCCGTGCTCTGCCCGCCCCACCTTGTGGATCAATGGCAAAGCGAGCTCGAACGGCACTTCAATATCAAAGCCAGCGCGCTTACTCCATCCACTGCCACTTCCCTCGAGCGACACCTCCCCAGTGGCAAATCGCTCATCGACCACTATCCCTTCCTGGTCGTGAGCCTCGACTACATCAAAAGCGACCGCCACCGCTCCCACTTCCTGTCCATCGCTCCCGATTGCATTGTGGTCGATGAGGCCCACACCTGCTCCACCGGCAGGCAGGGCAAACAACTCCGCTTCGAGTTACTCAAACGCCTCTCCGAAAAAGATGACCGTCACCTCATCCTCCTGACCGCGACCCCGCACTCCGGAGACGAGCTCGCCTTTTATAACCTCCTTTCGATCCTCCATCCCGATTTCCAGCACATTCACGAAGTCTCCGAGGAAGAACGCCGACGCCTGCGCGAGCGGCTCGCTCGCCACTTTGTGCAACGCCGGCGCAAGGACATCGAAGAGTGGCAGGATACCTCCGTCTTTCCCGCACGCTTCACGAAGGAGATCACCTACGAGCTCTCGGGCGACTGGGGCGCTTTCTTCGACCTCGTCCAGGATTACTGTCTGCGGCTCGCCGAGCGGATCGACCGCGAAAGCAGCTCCGCCCGCCACGTCATCTGGTATGCCACCCTCGCTCTGTTGCGCTGCGTCGCCTCTTCTCCCGCTGCCGCGGTGAAAGCGCTCAACACCCGCCTCGAGGGCACCGAGGAAGAGCTGCGCAACCTCACCGACGACAGCCGCATTCAGGATGGCGAAGCCGATGACCTTTCCCTCAACGACCTTGAGCCCGCCGCCGCCTGCGACCATGCCAGTGAGCTTCAGGCCCTCATCGCCCAAGCCGAATCCCTGAGCGGGCGCTCGGGCGATCCTAAACTCGCCGCACTCATGCACCACCTCGAAGAACTGCTGCGCGACGGATTCCGCCCGGTGGTATTCTGCCGGTACATTGCCACGGCCCACTACGTTGCGGCCCACCTGCGCACCCATTTCAAAAAAGCGACGGTCGATGCCATCACCGGCGAATTCACGCCTGAGGAACGCGAGCAACGGGTGCAGGATCTCGGCACTGCGCCCCAGCCCATTCTCGTCGCCACCGACTGCCTATCCGAGGGCATCAACCTTCAGAAGGACTTCAATGCGGTGGTCCACTACGACCTCGCATGGAATCCCACCCGCCACGAACAACGCGAGGGCCGTGTCGACCGCTTCGGCCAAGGCCACCCCGAAGTCCGCTGCACCCTCCTCTGGGGTCAGGATAACCCGGTGGACGGCTTCATCCTCAATGTCATTCTCCGGAAGGCTGAGGCCATCAAGGCCGAACTGGGTGTGCTCGTTCCCATGCCAGCGGATGAACAGCGCCTCAACAACGCCCTCATCAAAGCCGCGCTTCTCAAGCGCAAACGCAGCCCGAATGCCCGCCAGATGGAGCTGTTCGAAGGGCTCGAACCCGAGCTCAAGCCCATTGAGTCCGAGTGGGAAAACGCCATGGAAAAAGCCCGCGCCAACCGCACCATCTTCGCCCAGCGCAAACTCAAACCCGAAGAGGTCCTCCCCGAATGGCGCCGCCAACTCGATGCGATCGGCGACGAAGCCTCCATCCACCGTTTTGTCAAAACAGCCCTCATCCGCCTCAACGCACCCCTCGAACCCCACGGCAAGTCATGGCGGCTGCAGATACAGTCACTCCCGCCCTCAGTGAAGGATCGCCTCGCCGAAGAAGGGATCGACAAGCCACTCATTCTCGACTTCCAGTGCCGCCCCGAGCCGGGAGCCACCCTGATTCACCGCACCCATCCCCTCGTTGCCACCCTCGCCGACTACTTGCTGGAAGGCGCCCTACAGGAGGACCACGCACTCGCCGCCCGTTGCGCCGTTACCATCACTGCCGATGTGGAGGTCGCCACCAGTATCTACCTGCTGCGCCTGCGCCACCAGCTCCGCTACACCCGCCGCCGCCTCCCCCGGACCCTCATGGCCGAAGAGACCCTTGCCATCGCACTCCAGGGTCGGCGTGATCCACAATGGATCGAAGGAGAACCAGTCAAAGCCCTCCTCGACATCCACCCCAGCGGCAACCCCGCACCCGGCACCTCCCTCAGCGAGCTCACCCAAGCCCTCGAGCGCTTCACATCCCAACGCTCCCGCTTTGAAGCACTCGCCCGCCAACGCGCTGACCAACTCCTCGCCGACCACCAGCGTGTCCGCGAAGCAGCAAAGGACGTCGGCACCTACGAAGTCTCCCCCTGCCTCCCCATCGACCTGATGGGCGTCTATGTACTCCTGCCGGACTCGCTCTGAAAGATTATGAAAAGGTCCAAGGTCCAAGGTCTAAGGTCTAAGGTCCAAGGTCCAAGGTCTAAGGTCCAAGGTCTAAGGTCCAAGGTCCAAGGTCCAAGGTCCAAGGTCCAAGGTCTAAGGTCCAAGGTCCAAGGTCCAAGGTCTAAGGTCCAAGGTCTAAGGTCCAAGGTCTAAGGTCCAAGGTCTAAGGTCCAAGGTCTAAGGTCCAAGGTCTAAGGTCCAAGGTCTAAGGTCCAAGGTCTAAGGTCCAAGGTCGGGGGTCC